>NZ_FUKP01000049.1:0-53595 GCF_900163825.1 Micrococcus lylae
GTGGGGGGCGGCGGGCGGGTTGCTGCGGCGTCGTCGAGCCAGATCTCTGGGCCGCTCTGGATGGGCGGTGAGCCCATCCCACGCGGTGGGCCGCCGCGAGTCCAGCGGAGGTCCGGTCAGCACGTCACAAGGGCGGACTCGCCGCCATCCGGAACCTGTCGGTGCCGTTTGCAGGTGCGGCGAGGTCCGGGTGACCCGGTGTGACGGCCCTGCGACCGGTACCCGTCATGCCGGCGGTGCCGACGCCACCGCCCGACGGTGGGGACCGGCACGTGACACCACCCGTCGGCGGACTGGGCCGGGCCCGGGCGGATGCCTACGGTCGCCCCACCCGCCCACGGTGCAGCCCCGCGGCCCGGTGACGATCCGCAGGTGCTGCAGGTGGTGGGTGAGCTGGAGGCCGCCGCGTTCGGGGCGCAGGCGGCGTTCGACGCCGTCGTCGGGCCCCTGGATCGGGCGCTGCGGGCCGAGGCGGCGGGCGCACCCCTGGCCGAGGCCGAGGTGGACGCGGTGTACACCGCCGTCTACGCCGCCCAGCAGGTGATCGCTCGGGCCGCCCTCGACGCGGCGACCGGCCTGTTCGAGGTGGGCGGGGCCTCCGCGACCCTGCGCACACGCGGGCTGGACCGGCACTGGCGCAATGCGCGGGTGCTCGCCAGCCACAACCCGCTGATCTACCGCGCCCGGCTGCTCGGCGACCGGGCCGTCAACGGCACGCCGCTCGAGCGCCACTACCGCCTGGGCGGCTGAGACCCAGGACGGCGTGGCACCGGGTCCCGGGGACCCGGTGCCACGCCGAGGAAGACGGTCGCCGAAGACACCGGACCGCATCGATGCTTCCCGCAGGCCCTTCTGTTTACCGAAACGTCATCCAGACTGTATACGCTTCCCACGGCTCTCAGACCACGCCCACCATTCCCCGGCACAGGAACTGGTTCCCCCCTGAGGCCGAGAGACCTGAGAAACAGCACTATGGTGGGTGTGAACGACGTTTCCCGAAAGGAACTCCTGCACCGATGACGGCAACATCAGCGCGCCCGAGGTTCGACCACCTGCCTCCCCTGGCCCGACATCTGCTGTTGATCCTCTGGGACAGCCTCTCCTGGGTCCTCGCGCTGCTGGGCTTCCTGCTGGTGCGGTACGACTTCGGCCTGTCCAACGCCCAGTGGAACTGGGTCCTCCTGTTCACCGGCATCGCCGTGGTGCTGCAGGTGGGCGCCGGCCTGGTCACGCAGAACTACCTGGGGCGCAACCGCGTCGGCAGCTTCTCGGACGTCGGATGGACCGGCGTCCTCGTCACCGGCATCGCCCTGGTGATCGGCCTCGCCCTGAGCGTCGTCTCCATGAACTTCCCCCGCGGCGTCGCGCTCACCCTGCCGCCGCTGGCTCTGCTGTTCATGCTGGCCGGCCGCTTCACCGTCCGCAATATGACCGACACCGGCCCCCGTGCCGACGTGAAGGACGCAGTCCCCGCGCTCGTCTACGGCGCCGGAAACGCCGGGCACCAGATCGCTCAGCTGATGCGCCAGGCCGAGGAGCCGCCCTACCGGATCGTCGGCTTCCTGGACGACGACAAGGGCAAGGCACGCCTGCGCGTCCACGGCCACAAGGTCCGCGGTCGCGGCAAGGACCTCGCCGCCGTGGCCGAGAAGCAGGGCGCGGAAGCGGTGATCTACGCGATCTCACGGGCGGATGCGGCACACGTGGACAACGTGAGCAAGGTCTGCGAGGACAAGGGCCTCGACCTGATCATGGTGCCCCCGCTGCGCGAGATGGTGGGCGGCCAGGTCACGCTCGGATCCCTGCGTCACCTCAACGTCACCGACCTGCTGGGCCGCCGGCCCATCAAGACCGATCTGACCTCCATCTCCGACTACGTGACGGGCAAGGTCGTGCTGGTCACCGGCGCCGGCGGCTCCATCGGCTCCGAGCTCGCCGTGCAGCTGCACCGCCTGGGCCCGAAGAAGCTCCTGCTCCTCGACCGCGACGAGTCCGCCCTCCACGGCGTCCAGCTGGACATCTACGGCAACGGCCTGCTGGACACCGATGACATCGTCCTCTGCGACATCCGCGACACCGAGGCGCTCCAGGCGGTCTTCGAGCGGCATCGTCCGGAGGTCGTCTTCCACGCCGCCGCACTCAAGCACCTCCCGATGCTCGAGCGCTTCCCCCTGGAGGGATGGCGGACCAACGTCCTGGGCACCCGCAACGTCCTGCAGGCTGCGCACTCGGTGGGCGTCGAGCGCTTCGTGAACGTGTCCACGGACAAGGCGGCCGCGCCCACGAGTGTCCTCGGAGCCACCAAGCGCCTGGCCGAGCGCCTCACCGCCTGGTACGCCAACGAGTACGGCGTCCCCTACCTGTCCGTGCGGTTCGGCAACGTCCTCGGCTCCCGCGGCTCGGTGCTGATCTCCTTCCGCAACCAGATCGAGAAGGGCGGGCCGGTCACCGTCACCCACCCGGACGTCACCCGCTACTTCATGACGATCCCCGAGGCCTGTGAGCTCGTCCTGCAGGCAGGCGCGATCGGACGTCCCGGAGACGTGCTCGTGCTGGACATGGGGCAGCCGGTGAAGATCCTCGACGTGGCCAAGCGCATGATCGCCGAGTCCGGCCAGGACATCGAGATCAACTTCACCGGCCTGCGGCCCGGCGAGAAGATGCACGAGGTGCTCTTCAGCAATGCCGAGGCAGGGGCCACCAGCGAGCATCCGCTGATCAGCGAAGTCCAGGTGCCTGCTCTGGATCCTGTCGACGTCGCGGCGGTGCCGGACGGCAGGGATGCAGTGCTGGGCATGATCACCGAAGAGCCGACCGCGGACGCGACGCCGGCCGACAAGGCCGCGGACGAGCCCGCCGCCACGGACCACCACGAGACCGAGACGACCGGAAACGACCAGACAGGACTGCGCCCGTGAACGACCGCATCTTCCTCTCCTCTCCCGACGTCACCCAGGCGGAGGAGGACGCCCTCGTCCGGGCATTCCGCTCTGGATGGATCGCCCCGCTCGGCCCGGAGGTCGACGCGTTCGAGACCGAACTGGCCGAGTACACGGGCCGCCGGCACGCCGTCGCCCTGTCCTCCGGCAGCGCGGCCCTGCACCTCGGCCTCCTCAACCTCGGGGTCGGGCCCGGCGACGTGATCCTGACCTCGTCCCTCACCTTCGCCGCCACCACGAACGCGATCGTCTACACCGGGGCGGAGCCGGTGTTCGTGGACGCTGACGAGACCGGCAACATGAACCCGAGCCTGTTGGAACAGGCCTTCGCCGAGCTCGAGGCCGAGGGAGTGCGCGTAAAGGCGGTCGTGCCCGTCGACCTGCTCGGAAAGGTCGTGGACCACGAGCGCATCGGACAGATCGCCGAGTCCCACGGCGCCACGGTCCTCTCCGATGCCGCCGAGTCCCTCGGCGCGACGCGCAACGGACGCTCGTCCGGCGCCTACGGCGTCGCCGCCGCCGTGTCCTTCAACGGCAACAAGATCATGACGACCTCGGGTGGCGGTGCCCTCCTGACCGACGATGAGGACATGGCTCAGCGGACCCGCTACCTGGCCACGCAGGCCCGCCAGCCCGTCGTCCACTACGAGCACACGGACGTCGGCTACAACTACCGCCTGTCCAACATCCTGGCCGCGCTGGGCAGGGCACAGCTGGCTCGCCTCGAGGACATGATCGAGCGCCGTCGTGCCCTCCGCCTCCACTACCGGGAGCTCTTCTCCACCGTGCCCGGCGTGGACATGTTCGGTGAGCCTTCGGGCGCCGACGGCGGTGACACGCAGGACAACTTCTGGCTGTCGTCCATCCTCGTGGACCCCCAGGAGGCCGGCTTCACCGCCGAGGACCTGCGCGCGCACCTGGCGGACCAGAACATCGAGGCGCGCCCGCTGTGGAAGCCCATGCACCTGCAGCCGGTCTATGCACAGAAGCGGGCCTTCACGGACGGCACCGGAGAACGCCTGTTCACCACCGGCCTCTCGCTGCCGAGCGGCTCGGTGCTCGACCAGCAGCAGATCGCACGCGTCACCGAGTCGATCACGACCTTCCTGGAGGCGCGTGCATGAACATCCTCCTCTCCTCTGTGGGACGTCGCCCCTACCTCGTGCGCTGGTTCCGGGACGCACTGGCGGAGAACGGCGTCGAGGGCAGGGTGATCGCCGCCGACGTGGACCCGTTCGCCCCGTCGCGGCCCTTCGCCGACGCCTTCGTCCAGGCGCCGACGGTCGTCGACCCCACGTACGAAGACTGGCTGCGGCAGACGTTGCTCGACCACGACGTCGATCTGGCCGTGTCCATCAACGACTTCGAGCTCTCCACCTGGGCCATGCTCCCGGACTCCGACGACTGGTCTGCCCTGGTCCGGTTGGACGCGGACACCCAGCGGCTCATCGAGGACAAGTACTCGACGAGCCAGGCGCTGTCCGAGGCGCAGGTGCCGTCCCCGGTGACCTGGCTCGGCAGCGAGCCTCCCGCCGAGGGCGAGGCCGCCGGACCGTTCGTGACGAAGGGGCGCTATGGCAGCGCCTCCCGTGGACTGAGGTTCGTGGACTGCGCCGGCCTGGCGGATGCGCTGCGGGAAGCGTCCCAGGAGGTGACCACCCGCCAGGGGGTCCCCGCCGCCGAACAGGACGAGGTGGCGCCGGAGGAGCTGCTGGTCATCCAGGAGAAGATCGAGGGCGTGGAGTTCGGGCTGGACGTGGTCTGCGATCTGGACGGCCGCTTCGCCGGCGTGCTCGCCCGCCGCAAGATCGCCATGCGCAGCGGGGAGACCGACCGTGCCGTCTCGGTCGATTCGGCGCCCTTCGAAGAGCTTGCCCGCGGCATCGCGGAGGCGATCCCCCACCCCGGAACCATCGACGTTGACGTGTTCGTCGACGACGACGCCAATCCCTTCGTGATCGACATCAACCCGCGGTTCGGCGGGGGCTACCCCTTCTCGCACATGGCGGGAGCCCGCGTCCCCAACTGCTATGTCGCCTGGAAGCTCGGCCGAGAGCCGGCGGCGCAGTGGCTGCGCAGCCGCGCCGACGTCGTCGCCGGAAAGTTCGTGGAGATCGCTGCAGTGAACGGGGAGGACACGCGTGCTCACTCCTGACTCGTCCTATGAAGAGAAGTTCTCCGCCCTCAACCAGCGGATGCGGTGGGAGGTGGCGGACGAGCTGCGCGCGGCGAACCTGGACCACGTCAACCGTCTGCACCCGGTGGTGGAACCTCGGGACACCTTCTACACCCGGTACGGCAAGAGGGCCCTGGACATCGGCCTGTCCGGGGGCGCTCTGCTGGCCTCCTCCCCCGTCATCGGAGCCCTGTGCCTCGTGACCCTGAAGGACCTGGGGCGACCGATCCTGTTCACCCAGGAACGGCCCGGCCGCCTCGGCAAGAAGTTCCGCATGGTGAAGCTGCGCACCATGCGCAACGCCTATGACGATCAGGGCAAGCCTCTGCTCGGAGAGCTCCGGGTGACGAAGATGGGGCGTCTGATCCGACGAGCGTCCCTGGATGAGTTGCTGAACTTCTGGAACATCTTCAAGGGGGACATGTCCCTCATCGGTCCACGGCCGCTCGTGCCGGAGTACGTCGAACGGTTCAGCGATCGCCACCGCCAGCGCATGGCCGTCAAGCCGGGGTTGGAGTGTCCTACGCCCCGGCCGCCCAAGGGACCCATGTCCTATGACGACCAGTTCGAGAACGACTGCTGGTACGTGGAGAACGTCTCGCTCAAGACCGACGCCTGGCTGATGTTCCGGGTCCTGCAGACGGCCCTGGACCGTCGGCAGAACAAGGCGAGGGGCTCCTCCTCACGCGGGTCCTTCATGGGCTACGACCGCGAGGGGCGAGTGATCACCACGGCGGCCCTGCCGGCCTGGGCCCTGGACAAGGTGCTGATCCGCAACGGACTCATGACGGCCCCCGCCCCTCACGCTCAGCAAGGAGCATGACCATGGACCTGAACTCCAAGCCACTGGCCGGAAAGAAGCTCCTGCTGCTGGACGGTTCGCGCAAGGCCATCGAGATCATCGACGAGGCCCACCGTCTCGGACTGCATGTGATCGTCACGGACTACAACACGCCCGAGCAGTCCCCGGCGAAGTTCGCCGCAGACGAGCACTTCCAGGTCAGCACCAGTGATGTGGCGGCCGTGGTGGAGCTCGCCCAGCGCGAAGGCGTATCCGGGATCCTCGCCGGCTTCTCCGACCGGTGGCTGCCCACCTATGCGGAGATCTGTGCCGAGGCCGGCCTCCCCTGCTACGCCACCGTCGATCAGATCAAGCTGTTCACGGACAAGAAGCGGTACAAGGAGCTCCTGCACGAGTTCGGCGTGCCCACGCTGCGGAACTACTCGGTGGAGGAGGCGACTTCGGGCGACATTCCCGCCGCGGAGTTCCCCCTGATCATCAAGCCCTCCGACGGAAGCGGCTCCCGGGGCATCAGCATCGCGCAGACCCAGACGGACCTCGAGGACAGCCTTGCCGTGGCCCGGGACTACTCCTGGACCCAGGACATCGTGATCGAGCGCTTCATGCCGGGCGAAGAGGCCACCGTCTACTGGGTCTTCCAAGACGGAGAGTGCCACGTCTGCCTGATGTGGAACCGGCACATGCACGACTTCGGGCCGGACCTGCAGTACCGCCTCCCGGTCGCCTATTCGTCTCCGAGTTCGCTCCTTCCCCGGTATCTCGAGGAGGTCGCCCCCCGCGTCGTGGAGATGATGAAGTCGGTCGAGATCACGAACGGCATCATGTTCATGCAGGGGCTGATCCACGACGGCGTCTTCCACACCTACGACATCGGCTACCGTGTCACGCCGACGCAGGAGTACCGAATCGTGGAGCAGCTGTGCGGGTACAACCCGCTGGCCATGCTGCTCCACTTCGCCGTCACCGGCTCCATGGGCGTGCCCGAGCTCGGCAGGCTCGCCCGTCCCTGCCATGACGGCTTCGGGTACAACGTCTCCATCCTGGTCCGCCCCGGCACCGTCGGCGAGTACCAGGGACTGGACGCCGTGGCGCAGCTGCCCGGGGTCCTCTCCGTGGGCACCTCCCTCTCCGAGGGAGAGACACTCCCCGAAGAAGGCTGGGGGCAGCTGCGGCAGATCGCCGTTCGTGTCATCGGCGTCAGCGACACGGTCGACGGCATGCGCGAGAGCATGGCCACGATCGCCGACCTCGTGGACGTGAAGGACACGTCCGGGGAATCCATGGTCATTGCAGACACGGTCCCCCCGGGCGACCTGGCAGAACGAGTCCTCTGAAGGCACAGACAGACGTCAACGTTGGGAGAGACATGCGCTTTGTGGTGACCGGTGCAGGCGGATTCCTGGGAAGCACCCTCGTGCGAGAGCTGCTGGCCACCACCGACCATGAGGTGGTGGCGGTGAGCTCGCAGGGGCCGGCGGAGATGAAGGAGCTGCTCGAGCGGCCTCCGTTCCCCCGGCTCTCCCGGGCCCCGCACGTCCACGCCCGTGAGGAGCTGCTCCAGGAAGGATTCCTCCGGAGCGGAGACGTGGTGGTCAACTGCGCCTTCCCCTGGAACCGCGGCGGGACGGCCATGGCCCAGGGCCTGGAGTACCTCACCAGGCTCTTCAAGGCCGCCGCGTCCGTGGACCTGCACAGCTTCGTGAACGTGTCCTCCCAGAGCGTCTACTCGCAGGCACGCACGGAACCCGCTGCTGAGGACAGCCCGATCGAGTGCGACACCCCGTATTCGACCGGCAAGTACGCCATGGAACTGGCCGCCGCGCTGGTGCTGAGCCCACAGGTCCTGGTCAACGCCCGGATGTCCAGCCTCATCGGCGTGGGCTATGACGTCCGGATCGTCAACCGGTTCATCACGAAGTTCCTGGCCGGTGACACGGTGACGATCCAGGGCGGGGAGCAGACGTTCGATTTCATGGATGTCCGTGATGCGGCACAGGCGCTCATCACGGTCGCCGTGGCCGGTCCTCGCCCCGAGGGCCCGGCACTCAACATCGGGAGCAACAATCCGCTGACGTTGAAGGAGATCGCCCAGACGGTCGCCGACGTCGTCCGAGCAGAGACAAGTCATCCCGCGGAGATCTCCTGGGAGGCTTCGGCCGGCGACGACCGGACACTGGGATTGGATTCAGGCGTTCTGAGCCGGCACTACAACTTCTCTGCGCGCTACCGCCTGGAAGAGTCCGCACGCCATATCCTTCACGGTCTGCTCCAGTCCCCTGAACGTCGGTGACCGGCTGGAGGATCAGCTCACGATAGTCCAAGGCCTCTGAACCCGTTCAGGTTCAGAGGCCTTGGACGTGGAGCACGCTCCTCATGCAGTCCCGGCTGAGTCGCGACGTTCTGAGAACTCACGCCACAGCTCGTCATCCATTTCGCTCCGGCTCATCCCGTCGAAGCGTCCGGCAGTCGCCAGTCTCTGCGCTTCGAGGTCGGCGAAGTCGCCAATCCTCTTCGCCGGCACACCGCCGACGATCGAGTCCGGCGGAACGTCCTTCGTAATGACACTGCCGGCAGCGACGACGGCTCGAGGTCCGATCCGCACCCCCGGAAGGATCACCGAATCAGAGCCGATGAACACGTCATCCATGACCTCGATGCAGTCCTCATGCGTCGGAAGCGAAACTCCGTTGCGCCTGCCGATCATGCGGTTGATCACGTCGTGGGCGACGAAGGTCACCCCTGCGGCGACGACGACATTGTCATGGAATCGGATGAGGTTGGCATCATTGGGCAGCTTCCTGGGCTGAAACAGGACGCCCTCGCCCATCCCCCGCACCAAACCCTTGTCACGCATGTACTTGGCGCGCCCATCGCCGGTGACGATGAACATGAAACGGGCCTTTCGTGCCATTTTGGCCATCATGCGGAGCTTACGCATGGCCTGACTCCTTCACATTCGCGGTCATGTTGCATCCTAGTCCAGTCCGCGCCCCGCAGGGCCACGGGAAACTGCGCGCACAGCACGAATCCACGAATCCGGCAGACACGTTGCCGCTCAACCGTATTCCGGTTCCGGCGCACCCGGACGTCCACGAACACCGGCTCCGAGCTCCTCCCGCGGCAAGGTGAGCGACCTCCATGTGACAGCCAGCAGTACCCAGAACCACACCGAGAGCAGGTAGGACATCGAGACCCACAGCTGGAAGATCAGGGGCAGGAAGACGACCATCAGCGCGGCATGCAGCGTGTGACGAGCTCGGAGGTAAGCCCGGATGGCCAGGGCCACCCCCACGATGACCAAGAGTGTTCCGCCCAACCATCCGTAGGTCACCCACATCTCGTCAAGGAAGTTGTGGGGATACCCCCAGTGGTACTGCCTGCGGATGTGGTAGCGGTCTCCGTAAAGACCTAGGCCGAAGGGTCCGCCCTCATCGATCAATCGGGCCGAGATCAGACCGAGGTTGTCCCGCGCATCGTCCTCCGTGAAGGAACCGTCGATGAGTCTGTCCAGGGAGCGGGCGTTCGACCCTCGAGCCGCCATCCAGGACTGGATCGAGACGAGGATCCGGTTCAGGTTGGCGATGAGGACAAGCCCCGCCGCAGTAAGGAACAGGATCATGAAGAGACTCACCGCGGCGCCTGCCAGATGCAGCCAAGGCCTGCGCCCGCTGAACGCCAGAAAGGTGAAGACGATAACGGACAGCAGCACGCTGTACCCGAACCCCAGGTCATAGGCGGAAGCGTATTCGTTTCCCTGGGAGTCCACGGCGATCCAGTACCCGCGGAGAGTGGACGCGGCGTAACGGACGACGTTTCCGGCGAACGTGGCATACGAGGCGATGATCAAGCTCAACAGGATGAGCTGGCCGGACGGGGCCAGCGTGACGATGAGGAACGCCACCACGGGTGCTGTCGGTGACAGCAGGGTGCTCCAGAGACTGCCGCTCCAGGTCTCATCGAACATGGTGGGGACGTACTCCGGATGCAGGACCACCGAGAGCAGCATCATGATCAGGAGAATGCTGTAGACGACCACGAACGGCATGAATCGCAACGGCCGCCGCTCGATGAACCTCGCGCAGATGTACAGGGCGAATGGCACGTGGATGGCCACGGGAGTGAACCAGTCGTCCGTGACCGCAGGGATCACGGCGCCCAGCGTGGAGGCGATGGTGTTCAGGACTCCCTGAGAGAGGAATCCGGTCAGAGCCAGCAGGTAGCACCAGTCCGACAGCGACAGGCTCGACAGCCTGATGAACGCAGACATCGGTTCAGCGTCCTTGCGCCCACTGTCCGTGTCAGGCCTGGCAACCACATGCGTCATTCGTCTTGTCTCCTGCAGGCTGTACCTCGACCCAGGGCCTTCGGCACCGTCGTACGATCAGTCCGCTGTGGAACTGAGGGGACGTGTGAACCCCCTATGATTCTATCTGATCTGTTCATCAGGCACGGCGGGTGCGGTCAGGGCATCAGACCTCCTCACCATCGTGCCGACATGCCACTTGACAGACGTACGGTTCGAGTCAATGATGGGCGCGCCCAGACGACTCCGTCTCGATCCACCACGACTGGTCAACGGCGGCCATTCTGATACAGGAGCCCCATAGATGAACCGCTCGCGACAGTTCGTGATGCTCCATCTCATACTGTTCAGCATCGCGAACCTGGGCCTTCCCATCCTGGCGATGCTGGTGCTGCAGCCGGCCCAGTACGGAGCATTCTCCCTGGTCTACCTGGCCGGTGCCCTCGCCAACACCTTGCAGCTGTCGACCGTGAGCGAAGTCTGGGTCAGGGCCGGGACAGACACGAATGCGGAGAACTCGTGGAATCGGTTCAGCAACGCCACCATCCTGGTGGGCGTCGCCGGAGGCGCCGTCGCCGCCGTGGTGGCGCTCACCTCCACGGAGACTCGCCCCTATTGGCCGCTGCTGTTCGTCGCGGTGTTCGCCCAGGTCTATGCCAACGGCTCCTCGTTCCGTGCCCTGCGGCTCTTCGACTGGAGATACGTCCTGCCCTCGGGCGCGCTCGGCAGTGCCGCGGTGCTGGCCTCGGCGGTCGCGCTCTTCGCGTTGCCGACCGTGGGACTCCTGGAAGTCCTTCTGTCATGGGTGCTCGTCAAGGTGGCGATGCTGCTCGGCGCGCGACCTCCCCGTCGCATCGGCGTCCGCGAGTCCTTCGCTTGGTTGCGCACGAACAAGAAGGACATCACCACGCTGGTCTCCGACGGGGCGATCGCGAATCTGTCGAACCTCGGTCCGCCCTACATGGTCGCTCCCATCCTCGGGCTCGCGCATTTCGGCACCTATCGGGCCCTGGAGAACCTCAGCGCACCGATGCGCACTGTCATCTCGTCGTTGCGTCCGGCACTGACGCGGCTGCCGCTTCGACGTCTTGGGTCCGTGAGGCTCGCCGTGCAGGTGGGGCTTGGTTCATTGCTGATCGGCGTTATCGCGTTCCTCGCGCTGCGCGGATTGGAATACACAGGCTTGGACCTCGGCACGCTGAACAGCCTCTATCCCTATGCTCCTCTCGTCGCTCTCTACATGACGGCCATCACGCTCTGGAACCTCTACCCCCTTCTGGCTCGGCAGGTGGCAGCGAGCAGGCACGTCATCACCCTTCGCGCAAGCCTTTCCGTGGTTGCGGTTCTGGGTCCCGTCGGCGGCGCCCTCGGCTGGGGCCTGCCGGGCGCCCTCTGGGGGCAGATCATCCACGTCTGGATCGCAGCACTGGCTTGGTGGATCCTGGTGAACCGCAGCGTGAAGGACGCCTGACCGGGCCTCGGGGGCTTTGGGGGCCACGGGATTCCCGAATGCCCCACGCTGTCCGGCAGGCGGTGGGACACGCGCCCTGTCCCGTGGCCCCTCCGAGGACCGTCCGCCGGGGCTTGCCGTAAAGCAGGCGTTTGGAGACCCTCTCCTCACGGCCGGGTCCTCAGAGAACTTCTTCCCGGCTGCCCACGCGGATTACGCGCGAGTGGCCCCGAGCTCACGAGCAAGCTTCGTCTTCCACGGAGGGGCGCCTGACACTCGACTCGACAGCGATCCCGCCTCGGAAGGAGAAATGGGCCCCGGCTGTCCTGCCGGAGCAGCGCGTTCGCAGTCAAGGGGCCCTGGGGGCTTATCGGACATGGGACGACGAGAGGCGCGGACCCCGGAACAATGGGGTCCGCACCTCTCGTCGTCTCTGGCGGCTGGAGCGCTGTCAGTAGTAGTACTGGGAGTATCCCCCGGACTTCGAGGCCGGCACGTCGTTAAGCACAAGGCCCAGCACCGTCACATCTGCGGTCTTCAGGATGCCCAGTGCATCAGACAGCTGCTGTTTGCGGGCGTATCCCGAACGTGCCACCACCACGGCGCCGCCGGTCTGGTCACCGAGCACTACGGAGTCGGTGACCGGCAGCAGCGGAGGCGCGTCCAGGATCACGTAGTCGTACTGACGCTCAGTCAAGGCCAGCAGGTGTGCCATGGCCTCAGACCCCAGCAGCTCGGAGGGGTTCGGCGGGACGGTGCCGGCAGCGAGCACCTTCATGTAGTCCCCGTCGGCATCGATGAGGACATCCTCCAAGTCGACTCGGCCCGTCAAGACGTCGGACAGGCCGAGCTCGCTGTCGAGGCCGAGGCGGGGGCCGACCTGCGGGCGGCGGAGATCGGCGTCGATCAGCAGCACACGCTCACCGGCCTGCGCCAGGACCCGCGCCAGATTGACCGCGGTCTCCGTCTTGCCCTCACCCTGGATGGACGAGGTGATCACCATGGACGAGCGCCGTTCACCGCCCAGGCCCACGAAGCCGATGCTGGTGCGGAGCTTCCGGTACGCCTCCGCATTCGCCCACTGCACACCCCGGGAAGGTCCGTCCTGCTCCTTGGCCTCGGGCGATGCGGTGTTGCGGTCCACCGAGGCCAGGACCGGTGCATCGGAGATGTTCTCCACGTCGTCCGTGGTCCGGATACGAGTGTCGAGGACGCTGCGCAGAATCGCCTGCCCGCATCCCAGGAGGAGTCCGACCAGAGCGCCGAGCGCCAGGTTGATCAGCAGGTTGGGGCTGGAGGGGGAATCGGCTTCCACGCCCGGCTCGATGACGGTTGCGGTGACCAGTTCAGTGTTCTCCGGCCCCTGCGGCACGACCTCGCTGGTCGCGTTGCTGAGGCTGTCGGCAACGGCATTGACCATCTCTGCGGCTCGGGCCGGGTCCTCGTCTTCAACTTTCAGCTCGATGATGGACGTGTCGGCCGGAGCCATCACGGACACCTTCTCCGCCAGTTCGGCCGTCGTCATGTCCAAGTCGAGCTCGTCCACCACAGGATCCAGCACCAGCGCACTGTCCGCCATGGACACGAAGGAAGCCACCTGACGCTCCGCGTAGGTGGCTCCGGAGGACAGTTCCCCAGCGGACGAGCCGCTCTCCACGGTGATGAACACCGATGCCGACGCCGTGTACTTCGGCGTTTGGAGGAACGTGAACGCGGCAGCCAGCCCTATACAGGCGAGCAAGGTGGCCATCGCACTGATCCAGTACTGTCGGAAGATCTGCGAGTACTGCTTTAGCTCCATCACGGTCCCTCGTCAGAGCCGCAGAGCAGCAGGTCAGATCACCACTCCACGGCTTAAGCCGGCATTAGTCAGGTCAGGCCCGTGCATCCGGAACCATCGCCCAGGCCAAAGGCCTTCGTGCAGTGTAGCGAATCACCGGGTGAACGTGTGAACTCGCTGAGTCCAGCTCATCTGACCGACGATCCGATCCCTGACTCCCTGCGTCCGGACACCATCGGAGCCAGAACCCTTTCCGTGCCCGGCTGACCTTCTCGGCTGCCGTGTCTGCATGTCCGGATAACCTGTGTTTTCGCTTTACGCCCGATCGCTTCCCTGCCGGGTGCGGTAACGTCCATCCCCTAACAACCGGGCGCAGCGAGGCGACCACCCGAGTCGCCCGGAGCACTCGCCAGGCCGTGTCCCCGCGATCACGGCCGCACACCGACCCGCAGCAAGGACGTGAGGGCATTTGTCCGACCTCTCCGCTCAGAGCACCGACATCCCCGGCCTGCTCATCCTCCGGCTGGGACTGAAGCCCACGGAGGACGGCTGGTTCAAGGAGAGCTGGCACCGGGCCAAGATGACCTCACTGGGGATGCCGGACTTCGATCCGGTGCAGCTGAACGTCTCCCATGTGGAGGCACGCGGCACCACCCGCGGCTTCCTGGCAGAGCCGTGGGACCGGATCGTCAGCCTGGACGCCGGCCGCGCCATGGGCGCCTGGGTCGATCTGCGCGAGGGTCCGGGCTACGGCCGGACCCATGTGCTGGAACTGCATCCGGGCATCGCGGTCTTCGTTCCCCGCGGTGTCGCCACGGCACATCAGACGCTGGTGGACGGAACCACCTACACCTACCTCCTCGAGTCCCACTGGACCCAGGAGGGCCGGGCGCGCTCCGGCGTCGTGGACCTCTATGATCCGGCCCTGGCGATCCCCTGGCCGATCCCCAGGTCTGAGGCGATCCTGAGCCGCAGGGACGCTTTGAAGCCTCCGCTGGCCATGGCCACTCCGCTGCAGCCGAGAAGGGTCCTGCTCGCGGGAGCGGAGACGCCCCTGGGCCGTTCGCTGCTGACCGAGATGCCGAAGGCCAGGGGCGTCGCCATCGCCGATCTCGCCCCGGACGCCATCGCCTCGGTGGACCTGTCCGCCTTCGACGTCCTGGTCAATGCCTATGGGGACACCGCAACCGGCATGGCAGGCGGCATGTCCATGCCGGACGACTGGGTGGACGCCGCCGAACGCACCACCCGCCTGGCGGACGTCGCCCGGCGACATCGCATGCGGTATGTCCACATCACCAGTGACCCGGTCTTCGAACGAACAGTCCCCAGTCACAACGAAGACGCCGTCCTCGACCTCACCGATCCGCGGGGCCGGGCGCAGGCGGCAGGAGAGCTCGTTGCCTCAACGGTGCCCCGGGCCCTCATCCTCCGGACCGCATGGGTCATGGGGCGGGACGAGGGGTTCGTCCACGACGTGTCCGTGGCCGCCCGCCGCGGTGCGCGGTCGACCGTGGTGGACGGGGAACACGGCCGGCTGACGTACACCGACCACCTCGCGGAGGCTCTGCGGCACCTCGTTTCGGCCGGTGCCGCCGCCGGCACCTACAACGTCACCGGAGAAGGACGCGTCGTCAGCTGGCTGGATGTCGCCCGCCTGGTCTACCAGTCCCATGGCGCGGACCCTTCCCTCATCCGTGGGCACGCTGTCCCCCATGACGGCGGCAGGCTGCCGGCCGTGTTGAACCTGGACAGGCTGAAGTCCACCGGCTTCCATCCGAAGAACACCTGGCTGGACCTTCCTGAGCGGCTGTCCGGCGCGTCTGCGACGCCGGAGACCTCCCCTGCGCCAGCCGACGCCGCCATGGACGAAACACCGATCGGCCATGAACCCACCCTCGACTCTGCCCGCGACTTCTCGGTGCTCTTCGTCTGCACCGCCAACATCTGCCGGTCGGCCTACGCCGACGTCACCAGCCGCGCTCGGGGACTCCACGGCGTCGAGTTCTCCTCCGCGGGAACTCGGGCCCTGGTCGACCGCCCGATCGACCCTCCCATGGCCCAGACCATCCGGACGGACGCGGACGCCTCGAAACATCGGGCACGCCAGCTGACGCGCCGGCTGGTGGAACAGGCCGACCTCGTCCTCACGATGGGCGGCGACCACCGCCGGTGGATCCTCGACGAGTGGCCGAAGCTCGGCAAGAAGGCCTTCCTCCTCGGCCATGCCGCGCGGGTCATGTCCGACCTGCCCGACCACGTCACCCTGGAGAACCTTGCCACGCACCTGTGGTCGCACCGCTCCACCGATCCGGCGGACGAGGTGAAGGACCCCTACAAGCGGGGCCCGGAGGCCATGGAGGCCGCCGCACGGCAGATCGACGCCGACATGGACGTCATCGCCTCAGCCCTGGAACGGCTCACGACGGTCTCCTCCTGACGCGCCGGGCATGACCGGCCTTCAGGGGCCGAGGCGCCACTTCAGTGCAGCACCCACCCCATCACCTAGCGTGCTAGCATCCTACCCATGACCGAGAAGTCCCAGTTCAACGTCTATCTGCCGCGCGAGCTCGTCACCCGGGTGAAGCACCGCGCTGTGGACGAGAACACCAGCCTGTCCGCGCTCGTGGAGAGGGCGCTGACCCAGTACCTGGAGAAGGAGCAGTCATGATCGTGCACCCCGTCATCACCACCCCAAACCCGAAGCGGTGGCTCGCCCTGCTGAAGGCGCTCGGCGCCTCGGTGTCCACGCACGACGACGGCACTCGCCTGGCCGAGCTCGCCGGCGGTCGGCTCTCGGTCGCCTCCGGAGACTCCCCCGGCGTGGAGTTCGGCCTCGAGGAGGTCCGAGGCGAGCTGCCGGTGAAGAGCGGCACCGTGCAGGTGGCCCCGCTGCTGTGCACACCGCAGGTCGAGGAGACCGCACAGATTCTCGCGGGCCAGGGGCTGCAGAGGCGGCTCACCTCGGACAGTGGCGACTGGGCGGACCTGGTCGGCGACGGGATCGTGGGCGTCCACATCGGCCGAGAGGAGTCCACGGTGATGGCCTTTGAGGCCGCGGATGTGGAGTCCTTGAAGGAGCCACTGGAGGGGGCCGGGTTCCGTGTGGCCCTGGTGGATGAGGCCTACGGTCGGACCCTGCGCGTGGAACACCCGGACGATCCCCGCCAGGAAGCTGAGATCTGGATCAACGAGACCCAGACCGACACCTACGGGTACACGCGGCACGAGGAGGACTGAGCCGGCGGGCCGCGCAGGGCCGTGAAGACCCACCTCCTTCCCGGCGAACGCCATCACCGGTGGCGCACAACGGCCGGCCCCGGAAGCGCTCCGGGGCCGGCCTGATCGTCCAACGACGGGCCTCCTTCGGACCGGCCCCCACGTACCCGACCTCCGTGGTCAGAGCAGCTAGGCGGCGCGGCGGCGCAGCAGCAACCACACCCCGGCTGCTGCCAGGACGACCACGCCCGCACCAATGCCCACGGTGCCCCAGATCCCCGCAGAGCCTTCGGAGGGTGCCTCGGCCGCAGCATCGCCTTGTTCGGATGCCTCCCCGGTCTCCGTCGCATCAGTTCCGCCAATAACCCCGCGGATCCAGTCAGACTGATCGGCCACCGGCGCCACTGCGACAGCGGCATTGGAGGTCATCTCCTCCTCGGTCGGGTTGTCCGGGTCTTCGAAGAGCCCGGCGGACATGATGGCGGCGACCTTGCCGTCGGCAAAGATCGCACCCCCGGAATCGCCCGGCTGAATGCGTGCGCCGTCCTTCAGCGCGACCTCAAGGGCCTTGGGTGCATCGAAGAGTGCAAGTGGCGACTCCCCACGGATCTCGGCACGGGCAGAGGGCAGCTTGGTGGAGCCACCCGAACCGTCGGAGGACCAGCCGTAAATGTTCACATCCCCGGTGGGCACCTCGTCTGCCACCTCGGCGAATTGCTCCAGGGCCATCTCCTGCTCGGTGTGCAGCAGGGCGATATCCCCACGAGGGGCGATCTCGTGGCGATCGACCTGGTACACCTGCTGCTGATCCCCCTGGCCGATGCGCACGGAGCCCCCTGGCTTGGCCGCGGCATCAACGCAGTGGCGGGCGGTGATCACCCAGTGGGGATCAATCGCGGTTCCGGTGCACACTCCGTCATCCGGGTCGGAGTCATCGACACGCACGGAGACAACCGGCTTGGCTTCCTCGGTGTCCTCCGCGAAGGTTGTGCTCTGCAGTGCATGAGCAGGCCCAGCGCTGAGCGTTACTGCTGCGATCACTCCGGCGACGGAACTAACTGCGAACTTCTTCATTCTCTTCCTTTCCAACGACCGCGATGATGCGGCGAAGCAGCGTTTCGACAGGGCCACGCGCAAAGACCGCGAGCCAGACGAATGAGATGACGATGGCGCCGGCCAGGCTGACCCAGATGCCGAACCATGTCGGCGCGAGCCAATCGGCCGTGAGCACATGGAGGCAGTACACGGTCAGTGGCATGCGACCCAGTGGCGCGAGCCAGCTGATCCAGCGCTGCAGCAGGCAGCACAGCGAGCACATGCCCACCGACGTCCCGATGCTGCCCACGACATCGCCAAGGCCTCCGGTGTGGCCGTTGGCGTCAAAGAACCCCGGCAGCAGGACGTACCAGCGCAACGCAAGATTCACGACGAACAGCCCCATCCCGACCACGAAGCCGAGAACGAGGCGCCTGGGGGCGACCATGTGCCTTTGGAACAGCATTCCGGCGACCATCAGCGTCGCCCACATCACTGGCGAGTAGGGCCAGAACGCGGCAATCAGCACCACTGAGCCGGAGGCCAGGACCGCCGAGCCGAAGGCCAGGACACAGGCCAGCCACAGGAGCACCGGCGAGCTCCAGCGCGGCGCCCAGGCGAGCAAAGCCATGCAGAGTCCGATGGTGCCGAGCACCACAAACACTTGCCCGGTGAACGGGGCGAGCGCGAAGTGCATGCCGATCAGGCACAGCCCGCGCACGATGAACTGGGCGGGGCGCGCCCGCATGTAGCCCATCGACACCCCGGAGATGAATGCGAAGAGCGCGGCCGGGAAGCCGTAGAGCACCTGCACGGCCAAGCCGTCAAGGAAGGTCAGGTGCGCGGTCATCATGCCGACGAGCGCCACGGCCCGCGCAACGTCGACACCAACGTTTCGGTTCTGCACGGCCAGGACGCTACGCACCCCGATGTTGCGAGAGCGTAAACGTACGAAGAGCCGTCGGCGCGACAGGCAGGCAGTTACGCTCGATGCCATGACGATCCGTGTTCTCGTCGTCGATGACGAAAGCTACCTGGCCGATGCCATCTGCACCGCGCTGAACGGCGCGAACATGGAAGCTGACGCGGCCTATGACGGTGCGGCTGCGGGCTCGCTCATCGACGAGATCCGCCCCGATGTCCTCGTGCTGGACCGGGACCTGCCGGGCATCCACGGCGACGACATCTGCCGCTGGGTCGTCGATACCCACCCGGCCACGAGGGTGATCATGTTGACCGCCTCGGGGACGCTCGACGACCGGCTGACGGGCTTCGACCTCGGCGCGGACGACTACCTTCCCAAGCCCTTCGAGCTCCCGGAGCTGATCGCACGGGTTGCCGCGCTGGCCAAGCGCAACCTGCCGGTGCGCGGCGAGATCTACCGCTGCGGCAACGTACGCCTGGACACCTCCCGCCGGGAAGTCACCCGAGGCGGTGCACACGTTTCACTCAGCCCGAAGGAGTTCGCGGTACTGGAAGTGCTCATGGGGGCAGCCGGCGCGGTGATCTCCACGGAGGACCTGCTCGCGGAGGCCTGGGATGAGAACGCCGACCCCTTCACGAACTCCCCGCGCGTGACGGTCTCACACCTGCGCAAGAAGCTGGGCGAACCGCGCATCGTGCACACCGTGGCAGGCTCTGGTTACTACGTGGCAGAGGTGCCGCGGTGAAACTGAGTCTGCGCGCGCGCATCACGGTGATGTTCGTGGCCACCACCCTGGGCGTGGGCCTGGCGCTGATCGGGCTGGTGTACGCCTATCTGAAGCTCACCCCGGTGCCGTTTCTGGCCCAGATCCCCACCCCGGATGACGGCCTGGTGATTGACGGGGCAGTGCCGATCACCGATGAGATTCTGCGCCGCGTGCTGCTGGCTTCCGCGGCTGCTCTGGCGCTGCTGACCGCAGTCGCCGGACTGATCGGTTGGTTCGTGGCCGGCCTGGTGATCAAACCGCTGCGGGAGATCGCACACGACGCTGCGACCGTGACCCGCGGTGACCTGAGCGCTCGGATCAGCCACGAGGGGCCCGCAGATGAGGTGGGTGAACTGGCGGCTGCGCTCAATGCGATGCTCGACGAGCTGGCGGATGCCCTCGAGCGGCAACGCCGTTTCGCGTCCAATGCCTCTCACGAGCTGAAGACGCCGATCGCGACGATTCAGACAATGGCAGATGTGGCGCTGGCCGGCGGCGACGACGTGCCGCTGCGGGAGACCTTGGGCCGGATTCGCGAGGTGAACGCGCGGGCCGCGGAGACCATAACCGCGTTGCTGCAGCTGGCGAACGTGGACGTCCGCGACAGACAGGAGATGGATTTGGCTGCGCTGTGCCGTGACATCACGCACGGGCAGGGCGTGCCGGTGGCAGCCGAGCCGGTCACGGTCACTGCCTCCCCGACCCTGGTGCGCCAGGCGGTGGAGAATTTGGTGCGCAATGGAATCACCCACGGTGAGGACGCGGCGTTGACCCTGACCAAGGTGGGCCAGCATGCGGAGATCGTCGTGGAATCCGGTGGCCCTGCCTTGGACACGGCCGAGATCCGTACCTGGGTCGAGCCTTTCGCCCGATCCCAGCGGACCGCAGGTGCCGGCCACGGTCTGGGTCTGGCACTCGTCGACGCCATTGCGAAGGCCCACGGCGGTTCGTTGGAGCTCACGCCGCGGACTGGAGGTGGGCTCGCGGCGACGCTACGCCTACCTGCTTGGACGAGCTGTGACGCGGCGCACTTCTGACCCCTTACTCGTCTCCCTCGTCGAAAATCAGCTCGATCGGCTCCGTCTCCCGCAGTTCGTGGCCCCAGACGTCGAAGCCGTCATCGCCACATCAGAAGAATACGTCGAAATCTTGCGCTTCTATCGACACATTGGCCGTGTCAAGGTTAGGCGGCAGGCTTTGTCAAACGCCAGACCGCAGTGCACTGGCCCAGCAATATCCGAAGATGCAGTCGCATGTCCAGTGGCCGCACTGCCCCGAGGAATGCCGCATCTGCCTGCGGATAGTTCGCCGCAACGAATGAACGCGCGCGGACCACGAATCCGTTCACTCGGATCACCCAACGGCACCCGGGGAGATGACACCGAGCCCAGCCGTCTCCGCCGCTTCCCCAAGCCGACGGTCATAGGTCAAGACAGCATCAGCATCAAGGCGAATGGCAGCCTCCAGATGCAAGGCATCGAGAGCACGCAGATACTGCATCGGCAGGAAGCCTGCGGATCGATACGTTGCACGGTCGAGAGCCGCCAACGACACGCCCTCCAAGAGTGCGCTCACTTTCGACTGGCCCCGACCTTCCCGGACAGCCATGCGACGCAGTTCGGTCTCCAGAAGATCACTCGAGACAAGGCGCGCATCCTCGCGATCAAGCCAGTTCACTAGCTCTTGAGTCTCGGGCTGAGCAACAAGCAGTGCGCCGAGCGCGGACGTATCGACATACACCAGCGGAGCGGTACTCACACCCGATCGCCCCGCAGATCGTCGAGGATTCGGTTCATCGGCCGATCGCGGTCAGTCGGCTGAGGCTTCAGATCGGACCAACCACCGACTCGCTTGGCCGGTCGCGAGATGCGTAGCGCGGACGACGGGGCATCGAGCGGAACGATGCGCCCGACGGGGATACCGCGATTGGTCAGCACAAACGAATGCCCCTCGCTCACCTCACGCAGCACGCGCCCAGATTCGTTGCGCAACTCGCGCTGCGAGAGGCTCTCGCTGTGCGCTTCAGCCGTACTCATGCACCGATCGTAGCACCCGTGCTACACGTTGAACCGGAACTCCACCACGTCCCCATCCCGCATGACGTACTCCTTCCCCTCCATACGGACCTTGCCGGCAGCCTTCGCCTCCGCCATAGACCCCGCGGCGATCAGATCGTCGAAACTCACGATCTCGGCCTTGATGAAGCCGCGCTGGAAGTCGGTGTGGATCACGCCGGCGGCCTCCGGCGCCGTCGCCCCCACGGGAATGGTCCAGGCGCGGGTCTCCTTCGGCCCCGCGGTCAGGTAGGTCTGCAGGCCGAGGGTGGAGAAGCCCACCCGGGCCAGCTGGTCCAGGCCGGACTCCTCCTGACCGGCCATCTCCAGCATCTCGGCGGCCTCCTCCGCGGAGAGGTCCACGAGCTCGGATTCGAGCTTGGCGTCCAGGAACACGGCCTGCGCCGGCGCCACCAGCTCCCGCAGCTCGGCCTGCCTGGCCTCGTCGGCCAGCACGGCCTCGTCCGAGTTGAACACGTAGATGAAGGGCTTGGCGGTGAGCAGGTTGAGCTCGCGCAGGTGCTCCAGCTCCAGCCCGTCCTTCGTCACGCCGGTGAAGATGGTGTCCCCGCGCTCGAGGACGGCCTGGGCGGCCTTCAGCGCGTCCAGCTCGGCCTGGGTGCGCTTCTTGCCCTTGACCTCCTTCTCGATGCGCGGGATCGCCTTCTCCACGGTCTGCAGGTCCGCGATGATCAGCTCGGTGTTGATGGTCTCCATGTCCGAGGCCGGGTTCACCGTGCCGTCCACGTGGACGACGTCGCCGTCCTCGAAGGCGCGCACCACCTGGGCGATCGCGTGGGCCTCACGGATGTTCGCCAGGAACTGGTTGCCCAGCCCCTCACCCTCGGAGGCGCCCTTCACGATGCCCGCGATGTCCACAAAGGAGACCGTGGCCGGCAGGATCCGCTCGGAGCCGAAGATCTCGGCCAGCTGCGGCAGGCGCTCGTCCGGCAGGTTCACCATGCCCACGTTCGGCTCGATCGTCGCGAACGGATAGTTCGCCGCGAGGACGCTCTGGCGGGTGAGTGCGTTGAACAGGGTCGACTTGCCCACATTGGGAAGTCCCACGAATCCGATAGTCAGTGCCACGGTGGACCATCCTACCGGCGCGCCGGGACGGGTAGCGTGGTCCCTGTGAACCAGAGCACCTCCCCCACCGGCAGCCCGCTTCCCGACGACGGCACCTCGCCTTCCGAGGGCACCTCGCCCTCCTCGGGCACCCCGGCCGAGCAGGTGGTCGGGTTCTCCACCGCGATGGCCCCGCTCATCGACCTGGCCGTGGAGCACGGCCTGGACCTGCTGGGCCGGGGACTGGACCTGCAGCCCACCGTCCTGGCCGTCACCGCGGAAGGCATGCGCGGCATGTGGACCGAGCCGGACCTGACGCCGGAGGACGCCGCAGGGTTCGTCGGACGGATCGAACCGCGTCCGGCACGCGCAGTGGCCGTCTTCGACGGCGGAGTCCAGACGGACGAGGGCCTCACGCCCTCCTACTTCGTGGAGTCGTTCGAGGCCGGGCAGGACATGTCCGTGCGGCTGGTGGTCCCGCATGACGTGGGGCACGCCGAGGAGGGCATCGCACCGAAGGTTCTGGGCGAGCCGACTCTGGTGGCCAACGGGCCGAACCCGCTCGCGTGAGCCGCCGCCCGCCGGGCACCCATGACAGCCGGGCACCCATGACATCCGTCATGTCCACCTGCTGACACCCAGCAGTTCTCCTGGCACCCCTGGTGAATCAGGCTGGTGCCATGAGCAGCACACAGCAGACCACACAGCAGACCTCAGCCCCCGAGACCTCCGCCCCTGACACCGCCGGCTCCGATCTCGCCGTCTCCGCTGCGAACGTGCAGAAGCACTTCGGGAAGGTCCGTGCCGTGGACGGCGTCGACCTCACCGTCCCGCGCGGCGAGGTGATGGCCCTGCTCGGCCCGAACGGTGCCGGCAAGACCACCTTCCTGGACATGGTCCTGGGCTTCACCCGCCCGTCCTCCGGCGCCCTCGAGGTGTTCGGTGGCAGCCCGCGCCGTGCCGTCGCCGACGGCCGGGTCGGTGCCGTCCTCCAGACCGGAGCCCTCCTCGAGGACCTCACCGTCGCACAGACCCTCCGTTACGTCGCCGGCTGCCACCGCCGCCACCTCCCGGTCGCGGACGTGATCGAGCGTGCCCAGCTCGGTCCGCTCGCCTCCCGACCGGTGAAGAAGTGCTCCGGCGGCGAGAAGCAGCGCCTGCGCTTCGGCCTCGCCCTGCTCACCGACCCGGAGCTGCTCGTCCTGGACGAGCCCACCGCCGGGATGGACGTCGGCGCCCGGGCCGAGTTCTGGGACGCCATGCACGCCGAGGCGGACCGTGGCCGCACAGTCGTCTTCGCCACCCACTACCTGCAGGAGGCCGCCGACTTCGCCGACCGCATCGTCCTGATGCGTCAGGGGCGCATCCACACCTCCGGCACCGTCTACGAGCTGACGGAGGGCGCGCCGCGCACCGTCTCCTGCCGGTGGGCCGGCTCCGGCTCCCCCGCCGAGGTCGCCGCCCGCCTGGGCGTCGCCCTTCCCGACGACGGCCCCGCCGCTGCCGGTGACCGCGTCGCCTTCTCCGTCACCGACGGCCCGGAGGCCTCCGACCGCCTCGTCGCCGCCCTGCTCACCGAGGGCCTCGGCCACGACGTCGAGGTCGAGCGCGCCACCCTCGACCGCGTCTTCCTGGACCTCACCGCCTGAATCCGCCCGCACCGCACGGAAAGGATCTCCCCATGACCGCCGCCACCCGCTCCGACGCCGCCCTGTCCACACCCCGCGGACCAGGCGCCCGCCTGGCTTCCTTCATCGGCCACGACCTGATCCGCCAGCTGAAGATGGTTGAGTCCGTCTTCTTCATCGCCGTGCTTCCCACGGCCCTGTTCCTCATGTTCGGCGCGCTGGCCGAATGGGGGGACATGCGGGTCGGCAACGGCAACATGGTCGCTCACACGATGCTCTCGATGGCCCTGTACGGTGCCATCACCGCCACCACCGCCATCGCCGGCTCGGCCGCCGTGGAACGCCAGCTCGGCTGGGGCCGCCAGCTGTCCCTGACGGCCCTGTCCGGCACCGCCTACATGCTCGGCAAGGCGATGGTGGCCGTCTGCGTCGCTGTGCTTCCGGTGGCGCTGATCTACGCCGTCGGCGCCGGCACCGGCGCGGAGCTGGACGGGGCCTGGCGCTGGGCCGCCTCCGCCGGCCTGACCCTGCTGGCCGCCGTGCCGTTCGCCTTCTACGGACTCGCCGCGGCCCTGCTGTTCCGCTCCGAAGCCGCCGTGGGCGCCGCCTCCGGCATGCTCGTGGTGTTCAGCTTCCTGGGCAACCTGTTCATGCCGCTCAACGGCCTGTTGCTGGACATCGGCCGCTTCACCCCGCTCTACGGCCCCGGCGTCCTGGCCCGGTGGCCCATGATGGAAGGCAAGGTCGTCGCCACGGACGGCAGCGTCACCACGGACCCCCTGTGGGCCGCCGTGCTCAGCGTCACGGTCTGGACGCTCGCCTTCCTAGGGATCTGCCTGCTCGCGAACCGACGGAGGACCTCTCGATGAACACCGGCCATCCCGGCCCGGCGGACACCGCGGACGCTGTGCCCCGCTCCCGCGTCCTGCCGCGCGAGGAGTGGGGTGCCGTCCTCGGCTTCGCCGGGGTCTGGCTCGTCTTCCTGCTCATGGCGGTCGCCTCGGTGACGGTCGCCCGGATCCAGGCCGGGGACGCCGCCGGCGCCGCGGTCGCCGTCGGCTCCGGTGTCCTGTTCACCGCGGTGTACCTCGTCTCGTTCATCGTCCCGGACCCCGTCCCGTCCTGGCCCCGTCCGGCGAACACCGGCCTCTACACCCTGGCGCTCGTGCTCGTCACCGCCCTGTTCGCCACCACCGCCGGCACGGCGGCGCTCAACGTGATCCCCTACTTCACGGCCGTTTGGGTGTTCTCGCAGCGCCGCCGCACCGCACTGACGGCCGTCGCCGTCATCGCCGCGATCGGCGTCGTCCTGGCCCTGACCATCACCGACGGTGAGCCGCAGATCTGGCTCACCGGCTCCATCCTGGTGGCCACCGCCGTGATCGTGGCGGTGCGCCTGGCCTCGGACAGCGAGGACACCATGACGGCCGTCCGCCACGAACTGGACCTGTCCCGCCAGCGGGAAGAGCTCGCCCGGGACGTCCACGACGTCCTCGGCCACTCCCTCACCGCCGTCCATGTGAAGGCCCAGCTGGTCACCCGCCTGATCGACGCGGACCCGGCCCGGGCCAAGGAGGAGGCCGAGCAGATCGTCACGCTGACCCGCTCGGCGATCGGCGAGGTCCGCTCCACCGTGGACGGGCTGTCCGCCCCACAGCTGGCCACCGAGCTCGCCGGCGCCCGCCGCGTGCTCTCGGACGCGGGCATCCGCGCGGAAGTCCCCGGCGTCGAAGCCGTCGCGCAGGTGCCCGCACAGGCCGCCGAACTGTTCGCCTGGACCCTGCGCGAGGCCGTCACCAACGCGGTCCGCCACTCCGGCGCCGCGCGCGTGCGCATCACCCTCGCCGCCGACCGTCTGACGGTGGTGGACGACGGCGTCGGACCGGACGGCCCCGTCCCGGTGAGCGGGCCCGATGAGGCGAGGGAGCCGTCGTCGTCACGCCGCCGCGGCACCGGCCTGGCCGGGCTGCGGGCCCGGGCCGACGCCGCAGGGGGCACACTGGAGGTACGCCCGGAGCACCCGGGCACCGAGCGTCCCGGCACCCGAGTGGAGGTCACCCTGTGAGCACCGACGCCCCGCTGCGCCTCCTGCTGGCCGACGACCAGTCCCTGGTCCGCGCCGGCCTCGCCGCGCTGCTGGACCTGGAGCCGGACATGGAGGTCGTCGCCCAGACCGACTCCGGCGCCGCGGTGGTGGACCTGGCCCGCGAACACGCCGCGGACGTGGCCCTGCTGGACGTCGAGATGCCCGGTGTGGACGGGATCGAGGCCGCCGCGGCGCTGAAGGCGTCCGGGTTGGCCTGCCGGGCGCTGATCGTCACCACGTTCGGCCGCCCCGGCTACCTCTCCCGCGCCCTGGAGGCCGGCGCGGACGGGTTCGTGGTGAAGGACGTGCCGGCAGAGGAGCTCGCCGACGCCGTCCGCCGCGTGTCCCGGGGGCAGCGCGTGGTGGACCCGTCGCTGGCGGCCGAGACCCTCTCCCTGGGCGGCAGCCCCCTCACCGGCCGCGAGCGGGACGTGCTGCGCGCCGCCCTGGACGGCTCGCCGGTGCGGGAGATCGCCGCCACCCTGCACCTGTCCCCCGGCACCGTGCGCAACCACCTCTCCAGCGCCATCAGCAAGACGCACACCTCCACCCGCGCCGAGGCCGCCGCCGTGGCACGAGACCGCGGCTGGCTCTGAGGTCCCGGGCCCGGGCCCGGAGGGGCGCGGCGGCCCGGGGACGGAAGCCGGAGGGGCGCGGCGGCCCGGGGACGGAAGCCGGAGGGGCGCGGCGGCCCTGTGGTCGAAGGGGCGCGGCGGCCCGGGGCCCGCTGCGCCGCCCGGGGCCGAAGGGGCGCGGCGGCCCTGACCGGCGACGACGGCCTACCCTGTCCGCGGCGGGTGGCACCCTGGGATGCATGGACGTCTTCTCCCTGATCCTGGGCCTCGGCCTGGGCCTGGTACTCGGCGCCGGGCTGGCCGCCTGGCTGCTCTCCTCCCGTGCCCGCCTGCGTGAGGAGGAGTTGCGCCGTCGCTCCGAGCGCGCCGCGGACGAGGCCGCGCAGGCCCACGAACGGCTCGCCCGCGCGGAGACGTCCGTACGGATGCTCGAGCAGGGCCGGCAGGAACAGGAGGACGCCCGCCGGCGGGACGCGGACGTGCTCAAGGCCCTGGCACCGATGGGTGAGCGCATGCGCCACCTGCAGGAACAGGTGGCCGTGCTGGAACGGGACCGCGTGGACCAGTTCGCCGCCCTCGGGGAGCAGCTGCGCCAGGCGGCGCGGACGGACTCGGCGCTGATGCACCGGACCACCGAGCTGCTCTCCACCCTGCGGTCCACCACCGCACGCGGCCACTGGGGCGAGGTGCAGCTGCGCCGCGTGGTGGAGGCCGCGGGGATGGTGGCGCACACGGACTTCTCCGAGCAGGTCACGCTCTCAGGCGCCGACGGGCAGCGACTGCGCCCGGACCTGCTGGTGCACCTGCCCGGCGGAAAGGCCCTGGCCGTGGACGCCAAGGCCCCCGCCGCAGACGGTGTGGCCGCCCAGCACCTGGCGGACGAACACGACGACCATGCCCGCGAACGCCGGGAGCAGCTGCGGGCCAGCCACGCCGCGGCCGTGCGCCGCCACGTGGACGCCCTCGCCCAGAAGTCCTACTGGTCAGGGCTGGACGAGAGCCCGGAGCTGGTCCTGTGCTTCCTCCCTTCAGAGTCCCTGCTGGCCACCGCACTCGAGGAGGACCCCGGCCTGCTGGACCACGCCTTCTCCCGCGGGGTGGCCCTCGTGGCCCCGGTGTCCCTGCTGACGGCCCTGAAGTCCGTGGCGCACGCCTGGCGGCAGGAGCGCATCGCCGAGGACGCGCACGAGGTGGTGGCCGCCGCCCGGCAGCTCTACGACCGTCTCGGCACCCTCGCCGGCCACCTGACGAAACTGGGCTCCTCCCTCGGCAAGTCCGTGGAGCACTACAACCGCCTGCTCGGCACCCTGGAGAGCCGGGTGCTGCCGTCCGCACGGCGGATCCAGGAGCTGGACCCGCAGCTGGAGCCCCCGCTCTCCGGCGCCGCGCCGGTGGAGCAGCTGCCCCGCCCGCTCTCCGCGCCCGAGCTCACCGCGCAGCAGGGCGAGCTCTGGCCGGACGGCACTGAGGGCCAGGAGTCCGACGGGCGGCGCTGACCCGCACGGGCTGGACAGGCTGGACCGAAACGCGTGACACAGAGCACATTCCCGGCTGTCGCGCTGTTACCTTGTGGGCAGGAACGTCACAGGAGGACCACATGCCCTCCGCCGACACCGCCAGGGCACCCCGTCTGACTGCACAAAGGAGTGGCCATGTCATCCTCGTCGCCACGGTCCACCGTCCACGGTGACCACCTCAAGAAGTACGACCCCCAGACCAAGGCGAAGGACTTCGCCCAGGAGCTCTCACCCGGCATGCGCGCCGAGGCCGTCCCCGGGGGCACCGTCCGCAACCGCATCATCGGCCTCCTGCTCGGCCCCGCCCTCGGCCTGCTGCTCTTCTTCCTCATGCCGGCGGACATCGGCGTGTGGCCGCGCCTGATCGCTGGCACCGCCGTGCTCATGGCGATCTGGTGGATGACCGAGGCCATCCCGATCCCGGCCACCTCGCTGCTGCCGCTGGTGCTCTTCCCCGTGTTCGTCCCCGCTGCGGAGACCCCGGAGGGCGAAGGAGTGTCCGTCTCCGCCGTCGGTGCCTCCTACGGCGCGGACACGATCTTCCTCTTCATGGGCGGCTTCATGCTGGCCCTGGCCATGCAGCGCTGGAACCTGCACCGCCGCATCGCGCTGTCCGTGCTCGCCACCATGGGCTCGAAGACCGCGAACCTCATCGCCGGCTTCATGATCGCCACCGGCTTCCTCTCCATGTGGGTGTCCAACACCGCCACCGCCGTGATGATGCTCCCCATCGGCATCTCCGTGCTCATGCTGGTGCAGCGGTACGCCACCGGCGCCGAGGCCGAGGCCGTCGAGGCGGACCTCTCCGACGAGGAGCTCGAACAGGACCCGGCCGAGATGGACGACCAGCAGCTCCAGAAGCTGACCAAGTCCAACTTCGGCACCGCCCTGATGCTCGGCATCGCCTACGCCGCATCCATCGGCTCCCTCGGCACGCTGATCGGCACCCCGCCGAACACCCTGCTCGCCGGCTTCATGCGCGAGACCCACGGCGTGAACATCGGCTTCGCCCAGTGGATGCTCGTCGGCATGCCGGTGGCGATCCTGCTCATGGTCGCCTGCTGGTTCGTGCTCACCAAGCTCCTGTTCCGGCCGGAGATCGATCAGATCGAGGGCGGACAGGACCTCATCCGGGAGGAGAAGGCCAAGCTCGGCCCCATGTCCTCCGGCGAAAGGCGCGTGCTTGCCCTGTTCGTCCTCGCCGCCCTGGCCTGGGTGGCCGTGCCGCTGGTGTCCGAGTACGTCCTGGGCCTGGACTCTGCCCCGATCGCAGACGCCGGCATCGCCATCGCCGTCGGCATCCTGCTCTTCCTGCTGCCCGCCGGCGGCGACGCCCAGCGCGGCGTGCGCCTGCTGGACTGGGAGTCCGCCATCCAGCTGCCGTGGGGCGTGCTGCTCCTCTTCGGCGGCGGCCTGGCCCTGTCCAAGCAGTTCGGGGACTCCGGCCTGTCCGAGTGGATCGGCGAACAGGTGGCCGGCCTCGGTGGCATCCCGGTGATCGTCCTGGTGGCCGTCGCGGCCGTCGGCATCCTGCTCCTGACCGAGATGACCTCGAACACCGCCACCGCCGCGACGTTCCTCCCGGTCGCCTCCGGCGTGGCCATGGGCACCGGCATCGATCCGCTGATGCTGTGCGCCCCGGTGGCCCTCGCCGCCACGTGCGCGTTCATGCTCCCGGTCGCCACCCCGCCGAACGCCATCGCCTTCGGCTCCGGCTACGTGACCGTGGGCCAGATGGTGAAGGGCGGCGTCTGGATCAACCTGATCGCGACCGTGCTCATCATCGCCGCCTCCATGACCCTGCTCGTCTGGGTCTTCGGCCTCACCTACTGACGCCACCGTGCCCCGGGGCGGCGCTCCCGGGGCACGGACGCGCCGGCGCCGAACCAGAAGAAACGGCGGCGCCGAACCAGAAGAACCGGCCACTTCACGCCACGGCCAACCAGCCAAACCTTCTGGCTCGCCACCGAGACGCCGAACCAGAAGAACTGGCCACTTCACACCACGACCAACCAGCCAAACCTTCTGGCTCGCCGCTGGGACCGTGCCCAACCTTCTGGCTCGCCGCCGGCGGCCCCGCTCAGTCGCGGCGGCGTCCTCCGAGGTTGCGGTCCTCGTCCCCGATCCGCTTCAACTCGGCGCGCAGCTCCTTGGGCAGGGAGAACATGATGTCCTCCTCCGCGGTGACCACCTCGTCCACGTCCGCGTAGCCGTAGTCCGCCAGGAGCGCCAGGACGTCCTGGACCAGCACCTCCGGCACGGACGCACCTGAGGTCAGGCCCACGGTGGCCACGCCCTCGAACCAGGACTCGTCCACCTGGTGTGCGAAGTCCACGCGCTCGGCACGGGCGGCACCGTACTCGAGGGAGACCTCCTTCAGGCGCACCGAGTTGGAGGAGTTCGCCGAGCCGACCACGATCATCAGGTCCACCTCCGGGGAGATGACCTTCACCGCGGCCTGCCGGTTGGAGGTGGCGTAGCAGATGTCGTCCGACGGCGGGTCCTGGAGGTTCGGGAAGCGCTCGCGCAGCACGGAGACGATCTCCAGGGTCTCGTCCACGGACAGGGTGGTCTGGGACAGCCAGATCAGGTTGTCCGGGTCCTCGACCTGGACGGTGCGAGCCTCCTCCACGTCGTTGACGACGATGGTGTGCTCCGGGGCCTCGCCGTAGGTGCCCTCGACTTCCTCATGACCCTCGTGGCCGATCAGCAGGATCTGCTTGTCCTGCTTGGCGAAGCGCACGGCCTCGCGGTGCACCTTGGTCACCAGCGGGCAGGTGGCGTCGATGGTCTGCAGGTTCCGCTGCGCGGCGTCCGCCACCACGGCCGGGGACACGCCGTGGGCGGAGAAGACGGTGACGGCGCCCTCGGGCACCTCGTCCAGCTCGGAGACGAACACCACGCCACGCTCGGACAGCGAGTCCACCACGTGGCGGTTGTGCACGATCTCCTTGCGCACGTAGACCGGGGCGCCATGGACCTCGAGGGCCTTCTCCACGGCGATCACGGCACGGTCCACGCCGGCGCAGTAGCCGCGCGGGGCGGCGAGCAGGACACGCTTGTTGCCGGCGACGGGTGCGGCGGCCTCGATCTCCTCGCGGCTGCGGCGCACGCGAGGCACATGAGGCATGCCGAGGCCGACGGAGACGGGGGCGGATGCAGTGGTGGGGGTGGACATGCCCACCACTCTATCGGTCGGGTCCACCCGGCGGGGCGGCCCCTGCCGTGGCCGTCAGGAACGCCGGCGGCGCTCGGCGAGCGCCGCCCACAGCAGACCCACGACGACGGCCGCTCCCCCTCCGAACAGCAGTCCCGTCGTGCTCGGGCCGAAGGAGTCGGCCACCGCGGACCGCACGACCCCGTCGACGGCCTCGGTGAGATCGGCCAGGGAGCGCGGGGCGTCCTCCGGAACGGAGAGGCGGACCAGATCCGGGGAGGCCACCGCCTCAGGGATCGCCAGTCCCCCGCCGACCAGCAGCAGACCGACCACGGCGATCGCGATGCCGCGCCACCGGCCGGGGCCGAGGATCACGGCGGCCAGGCCGAGCACCGCGGCGGCGACCGCGGCCCAGACCCAGTGGGCCGAGGCCCGCATCAGCGCGGGGGCGTCGGCGAGGGACGAGGAGACCGAGACGAGGGCGTCGTCTCCGCCCACGTGGACCAGCACGGAGAGCCGGTCCTGCCCGGCGAACTCGCGGATCCCGTCCCGGGCGCGGTCGAACAGGACGGCCAGGTCCGTCTCCGGCATCTCCACACCGAACATGCTGCCGCCGGGGACGACGAGCGAGCCGTCGTCGTTGCCGAGCAGGTCGGCGGTGCCGTCGGCGAGGTCGTCCACGAGGCCGACGCCCACGTGGGAGACGACCGGGCCGAGCGGGACGGTCAGCGTGCCTGCATCGGAGTCGCTGCCGGACTGCACCTCGCCGGCGTCGAGCCGGTCCGCCCAGTCCGCACGGGCCTGCTCGGCGGACTCGACCACTCCCGCACGGACGCGCTCGTCCTCCAGCGCGGCACCGGTGCTGTGGTCGGTGACCTCCCGGATCAGGTCGCCGGCCACCAGGGAGATCTCCCGCGGCAGGGCCGCCTCCACCAGGTCCAGCACGAAGCGGGGGGCGGCGTCCTCCACGTCCGGATCCTCCATGACGCGGTCCACGGCGGTGTGGGTCAGCTCGGGTTCGCGGATCGCCTGGTCGACGGCGGCACCGACGACGGCGAGTACGCCGGCGAGGCCGGCCAGGACAGCCAGCAGCAGGGACACGATACGACGGGCCACGCGGCTCCTCTTCGGGTTCGGCCGGGTGACCTCCACACCCGCGCTACCGTGTCCCAGGGTACTGATAGTCAGGACGAGACCCAACAGAGCGGAGGCAGACGCATGGAGCAGATCCCGGACCTCGCGGGCGACGGCCCGGCCGCCGTGCCCGAACGCGCCGCAGACACGTCCCCGGACAACCCCTGGCCGCTGGCCCGGCTCTCCAAGAACCTCAAGGCCCACATCGAGCGCGCCCCCGCCACGTGGATCGAGGGCCAGCTCATCGAGTTCAAGAACAACCGCGGCAACGTCTACATGACCATGCGGGACCTCGAGGAGGAGGTCTCCCTGCCGCTCACCGCTTGGCGGAACGTCGCCATGACCCTGGACGGGACCGTCCAGCAGGGCTCCCGGGTGGTGGCGCGCGTCAAGCCGAGTTTCTGGCTCAAGGCCGGGCGCCTGTCCATGAACGTGCACGAGATGCGCCCGGTCGGCCTCGGCGATCTGCTGGCCCGCGTGGAGCTGCTGCGCCGGGCCCTCGCCGAGGAGGGGCTGACCTCCCCCGCGCGCAAACGGCCCCTGCCTCTGCTCCCCCACCGGATCGGGCTCATCACCGGCCGCGACTCGGACGCGAAGAAGGACGTGCTGCGCAACACCCTGCTGCGTTGGCCCGGCGCCGAGTTCGAGATCCGTGAGGTCACGGTGCAGGGTGCCGAGGCTCCTCGGCAGGTGGCCGCCGCGCTCGCCGAGCTCGACGCCGACCCGGCCGTGGACGTCATCGTCATCGCCCGCGGCGGCGGCGCGCTCGAGGAGGTCGTGCTCCCCTTCTCGGACGAGGCGCTGGTGCGCGCCGTGGCAGCGGCGCGCACGCCCGTCGTCTCGGCGATCGGCCACGAAGCGGACCGCCCGGTCCTCGACGACGTCGCCGACCTGCGCGCGTCCACGCCCACGGACGCGGCCAAGCGGATCGTCCCGGACGCGGCCCAGGAGGCCGCGGGACTCGCGGATGCGCGCCTGCGGCTGGCCGCGGCCGTCGAGCGACGCGTGCGCACCGAGGCCGAGGGGCTCTCGGCCCTGCGGTCCCGGCCCGTGCTGGCCCGCCCGCATGTGATGGTGGACACCCGGCAGGAGGAGACAGACCGGTGGCGCGAGCGCGGCCGGTCTGCCCTGGGCCACCGGCTCGTCCGCGAGGAGGACGCCCTCACGCAGCTGCGCGCCCGCGTCCGCGCCCTGTCCCCGCAGCACACGCTGGACCGCGGCTACGCGGTGGTCCAGCACGCCGGGCATGTCGTGCGTGACGCGGACCAGGTCGCCTCGGACGACCGGCTCGACATCCTCGTGGCGGCCGGGCGGATCGCCGCGGACGTCGTCGCGACGCATCGGACCACCCCGCCCCCATCCCAGGAGAGGACACGACAGGCATGAGTGAGCAGGGCATGGAGCAGACGCAGGACGCGGGCCGCCCCAGCGGCGTGGAGGGCTTCACCTCCGCGGACGTTTCGGACGTGGCCCGGATGAGCTACGAGCAGGCGCGGGCCGAGCTGGTGGAGACCGTGGGGAGGCTGGAGGCCGGTGGCGCCGGCCTCGAGGAGTCCCTGGCTCTGTGGGAGCGCGGGGAGGCGCTGGCCGATCGCTGCCAGGCCTGGCTCGACGGCGCCCGCGCCCGCCTCGACCAGGTGCGCGGCGAGGCCGACCCCGACGCCGACTGACCCCGCCCCCGCCTTCGTTCGGGAAGCGGCGGCCTCCGCGGCGCTATCGTTCGGGAAACGGCGGGGGCGGGGGCCATCGGCCCCCGCCCCCGCGCGACTTACGCCCGACGTCGGTCAGGCGGTCTGGTCCTCGTGCTTGCCCTCGCCCAGCTCCTCCACGAGCTTGGCGTTGAAGGCGTCGAGGTCCTCCGGGCTGCGCGAAGTGGTCAGCCCGTTGTCCACGACGACCTCCTCGTCCACCCACTGGGCACCCGCGTTCTTCAGGTCGGTCTGCAGGGACGCGTAGCTGGTCAGACGGCGGCCGTCCACGACGCCGGCCTCGATCAGGGTCCACGGGGCGTGGCAGATGGCCGCCACCGGCTTGTGCTGCTCGAAGAAGGCACGCACGAACGCCTGCGCGTCCGTGTTGACGCGCATGGCGTCCGCGTTCAGGGTGCCGCCCGGCATCACGAGGCCGTGGAAGTCCTCGGCCTTGGCGTCCTTCACCGTCGTGTTCACCTCGAAGGACTCGCCGTGCTCCCAGTCGGACTGCATCGCGGTGATGGTGCCGGACTTCGGGGAGACGAGCACGGGGGTCGCGCCGGCGGCGATCACGGCCTCCCACGGGGAGGTCAGCTCGACCTGCTCGACACCGTCGGTCGCGAGGAACGCGACGGTCTTGCCGGTCAGCGGGGCGTTCTGGGCAGCGTTCTCAGTCATGAGTCCACCTTTCGGATCGGGTCCGGCGCGCCTCTGCGGCGCCCGGTGTTCCACTATCCACTCACCGCGACCCCGGGCTTGGCAAGGCCCGACCACCACGGCCCCGCCCACCGCGACGGCGGCGCTCAGCCCGCCAGCAGCCGACGGCGGGCCGCCGCGACGTCGAAGTCCGCCTCCGGCCAGTCCAGCCCCATCCCCTGCAGGGTCTCGATGATCAGCTGCTGCACCGCCAGCCGCGCGAACCACTTGCGGTCCGCCGGCACGATGAACCACGGTGCGTCCTCGGTGTCCGTCCGCTCGATCGCGATCCGGTACGCGTCCGTGTACTGGTCCCAGTACGCGCGGTCGTCGAGGTCGCCCTCGCTGAACTTCCAGTGCTTCGTGGGGTCGTCCAGGCGGGCCAGCAGGCGCTCGGCCTGCTCCTCCGGCGAGATCCGCAGCATCACCTTGACGATCCGCGTCCCGGCGGCGCGCACGGCCGCCTCGAACTCGCGGATCGCCCCGTAGCGCTCCTCCACCTCGGCCAGCGGGGAGAGCCCGCGCACGCGGTGCACGAGCACGTCCTCGTAGTGGGAGCGGTCGAACACGGAGACCAGGCCCGGCCGCGGCAGGTGCGGTCGGATGCGCCACAGGAAGTCGTGGGCGCGCTCCTCCGGGGTCGGCGCCTTGAACGCGTGCAGGTGGAGGCCCTGCGGGTCCATCGCCCCGATCACGTGGCGCATGATCCCGCCCTTGCCGGCGGTGTCCATGCCCTGCAGGATCACCAGCAGGGACGGCACCTCCCCCAGGGGCGCCTCGCGCACCGACTGGGCGAACAGCAGCTCTTGCAGGTCGGCGAGCGCCCGGCCGCGCGCGGCCAGGTCCTTCTTGCCCTTCGGCTTGTCCCCGCCGTAGCCGGGCGTCGCGGCGGCGTCGACGTCGGCCGGGCCCCGGACCTCGTCCCCGCGGCGGGCGGCGAACAGCTCCCGCGCGGGGGCGTCGAAGACGCCGTCGTCGTCGGTGGCACGGGCGGGTCGGCCCGCCTTGTCGTCCTTCTTCTTGCCCACGGTCTCTCCCTGCATCTCTCGGCCCGGGTGGTCACACGCGGCGCTCGCGCCAGTCCGCGAGGAAGTCCTCGAGACGGTCCAGGGCGATGCCGAGGTCCTCCACGCTGGGCAGAGTGACCAGACGGAAGTGGTCGGTGTCCTCATAGTTGAAGGCGCGGCCGTGCGAGACGAGGATCTTCTTGGCCTTCAGCAGGTCCAGCACGAAGCCCTCGTCGTCCTCGATCCCGTAGACCTCCGGGTCCAGGCGCGGGAACAGGTACAGGGCGCCCATGGCCGGCTGGCAGCTCACGCCCTCGATGTCGTTCAGTCGCCGCTGGGCCAGGTTCCGCTGCTCCAGCAGGCGGCCTCCGGGCAGCACCAGGTCGTCGATGGTCTGGTAGCCGCCGAGGGCGACCTGCACGGCGTGCTGGGCCGGGACGTTGGCGCACATGCGCATGTTGGACAGCAGCGTCAGCCCGTCCAGGAAGTCCTTGGCGCGGTGCTTCGGGCCGGAGACGGCCACCCAGCCGGAGCGGTAGCCGGCCACGCGGTAGGCCTTGGACAGGCCGGAGAAGGTCAGGGTGAGCACGTCGTCGGACAGGCCGGCGGCGTTGAGGTGCTTGGCGCCGTCGTAGGTGATCTTCTCGTAGATCTCGTCCGCCATGAGCACCAGGTTGTGGCGGCGGCAGATCTCGACCATGCCCAGCAGGGTCTCGCGGGAGTACACGGCTCCCGTGGGGTTGTTCGGGTTGATCAGGACCAGGCCCTTGGTGCGCTCGGTGACCAGCGACTCGATGTGCTCCAGGTCCGGCTGCCAGCCCTCCTCCTCCACGCACCGGTAGTGCTTGGCGACGCCGCCGGCTAGGGTGGTCGCCCCCGTCCACAGCGGATAGTCCGGGGACGGGATCAGCATCTCGTCCCCGTCGTCCAGCAGCGCGGTGAGGACCATGGAGATCATCTCGGACACGCCGTTGCCGATGAACACGTCGTCCACGCCGATGCCCCGGATGCCGCGGGACTCGTAGTACTGGGAGACCGCGGTGCGGGCCGAGTAGATGCCCTTGGAGTCCGAGTAGCCCTGTGCGTGCGGCAGGTGCTGGATCATGCCCTGCAGGATGGCGTCCGGGGCCTCGAAGCCGAACGGGGCGGGGTTGCCGATGTTCAGCTTCATGATGCGGTGGCCGGCGGCCTCCATCCGCTGGGCCTCCTCCAGGATGGGGCCGCGGACGTCATAGCGGACGTCCAGCAGCTTGGAGGACTGGCGGATCTGACGGGGGTCACCGGTGGAAGACATGCCCCCATCCTTCCACCGGCCGGGCCGTCCGCCCAGCACGTGTCATGCCCTGCACCCGAGCGCCCGCCGTGGTTCCGGGGTCAGAACCATCCCGGCCGCGGCACGACCCAGTCCTCCGGGGCGTCCTCGAGGCCGCGGTCCACGAGCCAGTACTGGGCGGCGTCCTCGGGGCTGAGCGCGTCCGGGCCGGAGACCAGCTCCTGCAGGTCGGTGAGCCCCTCGGCGTCCATCCGGCCCATCACCTCGCGGATCGCCTCGCGGGTGGCCTTCGGGAAGTGCTCGGCCTGGCCCAGCACGGAGATGCGGCCCTCCGGGAGGACGCGGCCGGAGTCCTCCAGGGCCACGAGGGCGTCGTCCTCCACGGCCGGGTCGATCCCGTAGGCGAAGCCCAGCTGGGCGCGGTCGAAGACGAGGTCACCGGTCACCGCGGAGTACGCCGGACGCCATTGATCCGGCCGGCAGCCGGAGAGGCGGTCCAGGCGCTCGCGCAGCAGGCGCGTGGCCTCCGGGCGGGCCTCGCTGTTGACGTCCACGCGGGCGGCGGCGACGAGCGGCTCGCACCGCACGTTGAGATCGTCGATGGTCTCCAGCTCCAGGCGGGACGCCGTGGACGCCGTGACCAGCGCGGTCAGGCGCAGGGTGCCTGCCGAGGGCGCGAACACGGTCACCTCATCCGAGGGCTCGGCGGAGGCCGAGGGCGTGCCGCCGGCCTCGGTCCCCGCGGAGCCGTCGTCCTCGGACGGCGTGGCAGAGCCCGCGGCGGCGCGGCGCCGCTCGGCCTCCGCCGCCAGGTGCTCCTCGATCAGCCGGTCCACCTTGTCCGCGCCCATGGCGGACTCGCCGTTCGGCAGCGGGGTGGGGGTGGGCGTCGGGCTCTCGGTGCTCGACGCCGCGGCGGACTCTCCGTCACCGTCCCCGGACGGGGACGACGACGGCGAGCCGGTGCCGGAGGGCGACGGGTCCGTCGTCGTGCTCTGCGCCGATGCGGACCCGGAGGCGCCGGGTGTGGGCTCAGGAGGCTCCGGCATGACCTTCTCCGGCGCCACCTGCAGGGCATAGGCCAGGGTGTCCACCACGGCGACGGTCGTCTGGTCCGTCCGCGCCCACGGCTGCGGCACAGGCTCGGACTCCGCGACCTCGTGGCCGCGGTTGCGCAGATGGCGTTCGACCACGGCGGCCACCGCCTCGGACACCACGGCATCCGTGTGGGCCACCGAGATCGGACCCTGCGGCGCGGGCGGCCCCGTCGGCTCGTCGTCCCCGGTGCAGGCGGTCAGGCCGAGGGCCAGCACGCAGGCGCCGGCCAAGGCGCGCAGGCGGCGGCTCATGCGACCTCCTCCGCCGGCAGGTGGCCGCCGAGCCGCAGGGCACTGGTCAGCCAGGAGGAGGTGAGGACAGAGTCCAGTTCGTCCAGGCCGAACCACCGGGCATCGTGGGACGAGCCGCCGACCTCCGGACGCAGGGTCCCGCCGGTGATCTCTCCGCGGTACAGCACCTGGACGGTCAGCAGGTCCACCGGCTCTCCGCGCAGGCGCTTCGCGGCGGGGATGTGGCCCGTGGTCACGCCGAGCAGGCCGACCAGACGGCAGTCGTGCCCGGTCTCCTCCCAGACCTCGCGCACACACGCCTGCTCCGGGCTCTCCCCCAGCTCGATGCCGCCGCCGGGCAGCGTCCAGTAGACGTCGTCGGACGGGCTGCGCCACGCCGAGAGCAGGACCGAGTCATCCTGCACGATCAGCGCATAGGCGCCGGCGCGCGTCTGGAACGGGACGGCCGCGGCGGGCACGGTGCCGGTGGGCTGGGACACGTCGGCTCTCCTGTGAGGGGCGCGGGGTCGGACGGTCCCCCAGTCTACGGGCGCACCCGGTGGCCGTGGCGGCGGCCTGCGCACCGCGCCCCGCAGCGGACGCGGGCCCTGGGATACTGGTCGGACCCGGCGGCAGCCGCCGCCCCGCCTCGTCCGGATGGAAAGGAGTGTCCCCGTGCACCACCACGACGACGGCCCCGCACCCGGGTCCGACGACCTCACCTCGGACGCGGCCTCCCCCGCGGCCGAGGCCGCCGCGGCCTCCGAGGTGCCAGCCGCCGGCCGGAACGAGCTGCGGCTCGTCGGTGCGCTGAAGACGGCGCGCTCGGCACGGCTGCCGGACCCGGACCGCGCGGAAGACGCCCTGGGCTGGCTGGATGTGGCCGTGGAGGCCGCCCTCGGCGACGACGGCGCCCGCGCCGCCGCCGCAGCGCGCGCCGGCCTCGATGCCCCGGGCAGCGATGCACCGGACTGCGCGCTGGCCCTGTGGCGCGCCGCCGCTGTGGCCGCGGACATCACGCAGGACGCGGACGAGCTCTCCACGGCGCTCGAGGCCCGCTCCGCGCTGCTGCGCCGGCTCGGCCGCCCCGTGCAGGCCCGGGTGGAGCTGCAGCTCGGCGCCGCCCTGCTGCACGAGCCGGATTCCTTCGAGGCGACGGTGCTCGCCGGCGTGGTGGAGGACGAGCGTGCCCGCCTCCGCGGTGCCGGGGCCACCGCCGACACGGTGCTCCCCGAGGCCCTCACGGCCCTGGCCGTGGCACGCACCCAGGACGGCGACCACGCCGGCGCCCTGCAGCTCGTGGACGAGGCCATCGCTCACATGCGCCGCATCAAGGTGGCCGGCGACGTGCTGCCCTGGGGCTCGCTGGCCTCCGCCCAGCTGCTGCGCGGCCGCCTCTGCCTCTGGACCTCGGACCCGGACGGGGCACAGGACGCCGCCTGCGATGTGCTGGCCCGCCCCTGCGGCCGTGCTGTGCGGGCCTCCGCGCTGCTGGTCCGGGCCCTGGCCTGCCATGCCCTGCAGAGACTGGACGATGCCGCGGACTGGGGCATCGCGGCCCTGGAGCTGATGCAGCGGGCCGGACTGCGCCGCGGCGCCGCCTCCGCGGCGGCCCTGGTGGCCCGGGCGCTGGGGGCCTCCGCCGCCCCGAGCCGCGCGGCGCTGCTGGCGTGGGAGATCGCCGCGGTGAACGCCGAGCGCGCCGAGTCCCCCGACGCCGCGACGCTGACCTACTGGTGGGGCCACCAGCTGATCATGCACGGCCGCGCCGAGGAGGCCGTGGACGTGCTGGACCCCGTGGTCCGCCGGGCCCGGACCACCGGAACGGCGGCGGACGAGGCGCGCGCCCTCGTGGACCTCGGCCACGCCCACCATGAGCTGGACCGCACCGACTCCGCCCTCGAGGCCTGGGGGCGCGCCGCCGACCTGTTCGAGGACTGCGGCCGCGCCGACGACGCCGCCCGCACCCTGCTCGCCGCCGGCGCCCTGCTCAACCGCCAGGACGAGGCGCAGCGGCCCCGAGCACAGGCCCTGTTCGAGCGCGCCGTGCAGCTGGCCCGGCAAGTCCGGGAGGAGGACCCCACGGTCCTGCCGATCGCCCTGCACTCGCTGGGCTACGTCACCTGCGAGCTCGGAGACCCCTCCGGCCTGACGATGCTGGACGAGGCCCTCGCCCTGGTCCGCGAATCGGCCGCCCGCTGGCAGGAGGCCGACTACCTGGACACCCGTGCCCGCTCTCTCTGGGCCCTGCGCCGCGGCGACGAGGCCGTCTCCACCGCCCTGCAGGCCGCCGACCTGTTCGTGGACGCCGACGACCCCGGCGGAGCACGGCAGGCGGAGCTGTTCGCCGCCTTCGTGGCCGCCGAGGACGGTGCCCCGGACACCGGCGTCACCCTGTTCTCCCTGCTGGCCGACGACGCCCAGGCCCCGCACCTGGTGCGCCTGGCCGCCCTGACCGGCCTCGAGCAGTGCCACGTGCGGCTCGGGGACGAGACCTCGGCCGCCCGCGTCCACGCGCGGCTGCTTCAGCTGCAGCAGGAGGCGGACGCCCCGGCCGGGCACCGGGCTGCCGGGAACCGGGCCGCCGGGAACCGGGCGGCGGAGGACGACGTCCCCTGACGATGTGGCCTCTCATCATGGCCTCATCCCGGCCCCGGAGCATGGAGCCATGTTCACGAAGAGAGCCATCGGCGTCGGGCTGGCCGTGCTCATCGCCCTGATCGCTGTCGCCGCCGCCGTCGCCATCGCGATGCCGTCCCTGCGTCCGTCGGAGACGGACCTGGGCCCTCAGATCCACCTCGGCACGCCGGGCCAGGACGCCTCGCACGCCCCGTCCGAGCGCGGGCGCGACGGCGACGACGATGCCCCGTCGGCAGCCGACGCCTCCCGATCGGCCGCCGTCGCCTCCTTCGCCGAGGAGGAGTCGCAGCGTGCCACCGCCTCGGCAACGTCCCGGGCCTCTGCCTCGTCCGAGGCATCGGCCTCCGGCTCGGGCGCCTCCTCGTCGGCCGCGCCCACACTGGCCGCCTCGGCGACCGCGCCCACGTCGGCCGCCTCTGCGAAGACCTCGTCCGTGCCAGGCCAGGAGTGGGCCTCCGCCTCGGCGCCGGCCCCGAGCCCGAAGCCGGTCACACCGCCGGCCCCGAGACCGGAGCCGGCCACGCCTTCGGCACCTTCTCCCACCTTCTCCCGCGTTCCGGCTGCTCCGCCGACCGTCCTCGACGACGATGATGACGACGACGAAGACGACGAGGACGACGAATGGGAAGATGACGACGACGAAGACGACGATGACGACGACGAGGACGACGATGACGACGACTGGGACGACGACTGACCGGTCGCCCCGCCGCCACTGGTGGTCCGGCGCGCCCGTCCGCGTCCGCCTGACCGTCCTGTTCGTCCTTATGACGATCGCGGCGCTCATCCTCTCCGGCGTCACGGCCTACCTGCTGCAGCGGGCCTCGGTGCACGAGCGCATCGAGAACGCCCTGGGCCGCACGGTCACGGAGCTGAACCTGCTGTCCCAGAACGGCGTCGTCCCGGACACCGGCAAGCCGATCTCCTCGGCGTCCGAGCTCATCGAGGTCGCCATGGTCCGCACCCTCCCCGTCCGCAACGAGGGCCTGCTCGGCCTGGAGAACGGCCGGGCCACCCTCGGCGCCGCGGACGCGGTCAAGCTGCGTCTCGAGGACGACCCCGAGCTCGTCGCCTGGGCCCTGGAGCGCGAGGACTCGGACGTCGTGCGCATCTCCACACTGACCACCCGTCAGACCACCTACCGGGCCGCCGTCGTCCCGGTGGGCGGCACCGCCGCCGAGGACCGCGGTGCACTGCTGGTGGCCTTCGACGTGGAGGCCGAGATCGACGAACTGCAGGAGACGTACTCCGGCTATGCGCTGGCCGCCCTGCTGTCCACCCTGGTGGTCGTCCTGCTGGCCTGGATCCTCCTGCGCCGGGTCTTCACCCCCCTGGACCAGCTCAGCGCCACGGTCCGCACGATCACCGAGCGCGACCTCTCCCGCCGTGTGCCGGTGACCGGACACGACGACGTCGCCAAGCTCAGCACGGGCTTCAACGAGATGCTGGAGCGACTCGAGGCGGCGTTCTCCTCGCAGCGCCAGCTCCTGGACGACGTGGGCCACGAGCTGCGCACCCCCATCACCATCGTGCAGGGCAACCTCGAGGTGATGGACCCCGAGGACTCCGAGGACGTCCGCGAGTCCATGGACATCTCCCTGGACGAGCTGCAGCGCATGCGCCGGCTCGTCGACGACCTGGTCCTGCTGGCCAAGACCGCACGCCCGGACTTCGTGGCCCCCGAGGCCGTGGACGTGGCCGCCCTGACCTCCGCCGTGCTGGAGAAGGCCGCGCAGCTGGGCGAGCGGGAGTGGCTCCTCGAGTCGGCTGCCGAGACCACCGCGATGCTGGACGTGCAGCGCATCACCCAGGCGTGGCTCCAGCTCGCCTCCAACGCCGTCCGCTACTCGGAGGACGGGACCCGCGTGCAGCTCGGCACCGCCGTCGCCGGGGACACCCTGCGTCTGTGGGTCCGTGACCAGGGCATCGGCGTGGCGCAGGAGGACCGTGAGCGCATCTTCGAGCGCTTCGGACGCGGCGCCAGCACCCGGCAGGAGGGCTCCGGCCTGGGCCTGACCATCGTCTCCGCGATCGCCGCCGCGCACGGCGGTCACGTGAGCCTCGAGTCCGTGGAGGGCACCGGATCGGTGTTCACCATGGAGATCCCCCTGCGCACTCCACCGAAGGACCGAGCCCCGGAGGCACCGACACCATGACGCCGATCCTGCTCATCGAAGACGAGGAGCGCATCGCCCGCTTCGTCACCAAGGGCCTGAAGGCGGAGGGCTTCTCCGTCACCGTCGCGGACACCGGTCAGGAGGGGCTCGGGCTCGCCCTGACGGGCTCGTTCGATCTCATCATCCTCGACCTGGGGCTGCCGGACATCGACGGCTTCGACGTCCTGCGCCGGCTGCGGGTGCATGACGAGGACGTCCCCGTGATCATCCTGACCGCCCGTTCCTCCGCCCAGGACACGGTCTCCGGACTCACCGGCGGCGCAGACGACTACATGCCGAAGCCCTTCCGCTTCGCCGAGCTGGTCGCCCGTGTCCGGCTGCGTCTGCGCGGCACCGGCGGCGGTGCCCCGGCGGCACCGGAGGACCCGGTCCTGCGCCACGCCGACCTCGAGCTCGACCCGGTGGCCCACGACGTGCGCATCGGCGGCAGGAGCGTGGACCTGTCCGCCCGCGAGTTCGCCCTGGCGGAGGAGTTCCTGCGCCATCCGGGCCAGGCCCTCAGCCGCGAGCAGCTGCTGGACAGCGTCTGGGGCTACGACTTCGACCCGGGCTCCAACGTGGTGGACGTGTACGTGCGCTACCTGCGCGGCAAGATCGGCGCCGACCGCATCGTCACCGTCCGCGGCGTCGGTTATCGCCTCGCCCATGAGGACGACTACCCGCCGGCCTCCTGACGGACAGGGCCCGGGCACAGACGCGGAACGGCCCGCTTCCTCGGCGATGAGGAGGCGGGCCGTTCTGCGTCAGGTGCGGTGACGGGTGCCGGAGGCCGTGAGCGGCCTGCGGACGATCAGGAGGCGCGGCGGCGGGCCAGCACCGAGTCGAGGTCGAGCGCCGGGGTGGCCTGGTCCCGCAGGCGACGACGCTGCAGCTCGGAGACGCCGTCGGCCAGGCGCACGTCGCCGGAGGGCACCTTCTCGGCGGTCTCGATGCGAGCAGGGGCGGAGCGCTGCATCTCCGGAGCGTCGAGGTAGGTCGGGCGGGGCACGGTCGGCAGCACCACGGTGCGGGGCTTCTGTGCTTCCTCCACCCGGACCGGCAGCGCCTGCTCCGCGGCCGAGGCCTCGGTCTGTGCCGCCTGCGCGGCGGCAGGACGGACGTCCACGGACGGGGCGGCCTTCTCCGCCGGCGCCGCAGCGACCGGGGCGGCGGTCTCGGTCCTCTCCACCGCCGGCTCGGCGGTGCGGGCGGCGGACCGGGCGACGTGCACGCCGCGGGCGATGTGGGCCGGCGCCCGGTGGGCCTCGGCCTCGGCCCGGGCCGCGCGGGCGGCACGACGGGCCTTCCGCTCACGGACGGCCAGGACGCGCAGGGTGGCGACCGCGGCAAGGGCTCCGAGCAGGGACCATCCCGCGACGGTCACGGTCTCCGCGCCGAAGGCGGCGGCGACACCGGTCACGAGGAAGGTCACGGCCAGCGCGACCGCGGCCAGGAACAGGGCCGTGCGGCCCCAGCGCACACGGAAGCCGCCGGCCGGAGCGGCGCGGCGGGTGGCGAAGGAGGGGCGGCGGACGGCGGGAAGGCGGAAGGTGCGGCGCTTGGGCGCCGGCGCGGACGCGCTGGTCATGGGTGTCCCCTCCTGAGGCGAGGTCGTCGAAGCGGAGTCTACGGCCGCGTCAGCGGCAGGGGAAGCAGCGGCCTCGGCGGCGTGTGCCTCACGGGCGTCGGCGCGTCTGCGCTCGGCCGTGACCACATTCCATCCGAGCCAGAGGGTGAGGGCGAGGATCACCAGCGACGCGCTGACGCGCAGGTCGGAGAACACGCCGAGGACGGCGTTGAGCTCCGCCGCAAGGGTGTTGATCTCATCCATGCCTCCAGCGTAGCGGCTGGAATCACACGGTTGTCATTCACCGCGGCGTGTCGTCTCGAACACACCGGCAGTCGCCGGATTCAGGCCGCGGTCAGCCCCCGGCGGGTCCTCTCCGGCGGCTCTCCAGCCACCCCGCGAGCACCCCGTCCGGGACCTCTTCGACGGTGAGTGCGTAGCTGATGTGGTCGCACCACCGGCCCGCCACGTGCAGGTAGCGCTCACGCAGCCCCTCCCGACGGAAGCCGAGCTTCTCCGGCACGCGCAGGCTGCGGGCGTTCTCCGGGCGGACGTTGATCTCCACCCGGTGTAGGCCGAGCCCGTGGAAGGCCCAGTCCGTCACCATGGCCACGGCGGTGGGAGTCAGCCCGCGGCCGGCCTGGCGGCGGTCGATCCAGTAGCCGACCGCACCGGAGCGCACCGAACCGCCCTGGATGCCTCCGAGGCTGATCAGCCCCACCAGGCGGTCCCGGCCCGGAGCGTCCTCGTCCAGGGCCATCGCCCAGGTGTAGGACAGCCCCTGCCGCGCCGAGCGGCGGTACCACCGCACCATCTGCGCGAAGGTCGTCGGACCGCTCCCCGGCTCCGGGCTGGTGGCGTCCCAGGGGGTCAGCCACTCCGCGTTGGCACAGCGCTGCTCCTCCCAGTCCCGCCGGTCGCCGCGCACCAGGGGGCGCACGGTCAGGGTGTCGTGCCGCAGCACGGCGGGCCAGGGGTCGGTCAGCCAGGACATGCCCCCGATCCTAGGCGGCACAATGAGGGACATGGACACCCCTGAGACCTGCGCCGAGGCCAAGGCGCGGCTGCGCACTCAGGTGCGCAGCCGTCGTCGGGAACGGGACGACGCCGAGCGCGCCCGACTGTCCGAGGCGGCGGTGGGACACCTGTGGTCCTGGCTCGGCCCGCGGATCGCCGAGCGTGCCGCGGCCGGCGCGGACACCACGGTCGCGACCGTCCTGCCGATGCCCACGGAGCCGGACACCGCGTCCCTGCGCACCCGCCTCCACGCCGCCGACGCCCGGGTCCTCGTCCCCGTCACGGCCGAGGGGAGGCGGATGGACTGGACGGTGTGGACACCCGGCGTGGCCACAGCCCGGTCCGCCCACGCCCCGGTGGAGGAGCCGGTCGGCGAGCGCCTGCCGACGTCGGCGTTGCACACGGCCGCCGCGCTGATCATGCCCGGTCTCGCGGTGGACTCGGCGGGCATGCGGCTGGGCCAGGGCGGCGGCTACTACGACCGTGCCCTCGCCGCGCTGCCGGACCGGCTGCCCCGGGTCGCGCTCCTGTTCCCGGACGAGGTGCTGCCGGCCGGTCAGGTGCCGGCCGAGGCGACGGACCGGCCCGTGCACGGCGTCGCCACCGCGGACGGGCTCGTGTGGTTCGGCCCGCCTTTCGCCGACGCGGACCCCACCGGCGCAGGCCGTGCCGGGCAGCGGGACTAGGATTCTGCATCGAGCCGGGCCCGCACGGGCGCGACCGGCACCGACGCACCGCTCCCCCACGGAGGAACCCATGCCCACCTATGCCTACCGCTGCAAGGACTGCGACCACGCCTTCGACATCGTCCAGTCCTTCACCGACGACTCCCTCACCGAGTGCCCCGAATGCGGCGGCACGCTGCGCAAGCAGTTCGGCTCCGTGGGTGTGACGTTCAAGGGCGGCGGGTTCTACCGGACCGACTCGCGGAGCTCGGGCGGGTCCTCCTCCTCGGAGTCCTCGCGCTCGGGCGCGGGTTCGGGATCGGGTTCAGGCTCGAGCTCCTCGTCCTCGGCCTCGTCGTCGGCCTCGTCGTCGTCGGGCTGAGCCGAGGCATCCGGAAGCCCTCGTTCCGATCTAGAGCATGCCTCTCATGCTCCGGATCGGAACGAGGGCTTCGTCGTCGGGTGCCGACGCCCGGTCCGGCGCCCCGTTCAGCCCCAGCGGTGCCCCGTTCAGCCCCAGCGTCGCCCCGTTCAGCCCCAGTGGGGCGGGCGCTGGTCGAGGATCCACCGTCCGCGCGCATCGGTCGCGGCAGGCCTGCCCGCCCCCGGGACGACGGCGTCGCTCGGCTCCGCGTTGAGCCCCACGATGCGCGGCTCGGCACCGTCCGCTCCCGCCGGTCCTGTGCCGGGCACCGAGGCGCGGCGCGGGCCACGGCGACGGCGAGGCTCGGCCGGCTGCGTCGCCGCAGGCCAGCGGTCCGCACCGGTCATCGCACTGTCCCTCTCAGCGCCGACCGACCCCGACCGCTCCGGCCCCTCCGGCGCCGGGTCCCCGCTCACTGCTGTGCGTCCCCGTCCTCACCGGTCCAGCCCAGGTGCGCGGCGTCGGCGTCCACGCCGAGACGGTCGGCATAGCGGTCCGCCAGCGCCTCCGGGTCAGCGAACACGTCGATGGTCCACTGGGTGACCGGGTCCCAGCCACGGGCCTCGAGGGCCTCCGGCAGCAGGCGGGACCGCTCGCGCACGGTCAGCGCCGTGTAGGTGTCCGCGCCGTCCGAGGCAAGTGCCAGCGGCGCGGACTCGCCCTGCGGGTCCCACACGGCCATGTCCATGACGGACCCGAACAGCGGCCACACCTTCGCCCCGTGCTCGCCGAGGCGGCGGATGAGGTCCTGGTTGAGCGGGTTCGGCACGCCGGCGCCCGGTGCCTGCTGCTCGTCGCCGAAGTAGGCCTGGAGGATCCGGTAGAAGTCCAGGGCGCCGCCGGAGAGGCGGTCCTCCTCGAGGTCCTCGGCGCGCAGGGCGGAGACCAGGTGCATGCGCTCCCGGGCGCGGGTGAAGGCGAGGGCCACCATACGGGCGCCGTCCGGGTCGGAGAAGGCGCCGAAGTGGTGGACCACGCGGCCGTGCGGGGTGCGGCCGTAGCCGTGGGAGAACACGACCTCGTCGCGGACGATGCCTGCGGCGCGCACGACCGGGGCGATCACGAACGGCTCGCGGGCGTCGTCGTCTCCGCGGCCGCGGGACAGGAAGTCCAGGGCCCACTGGTTCTTCGCGGCGGTGGCGCGCACCGCGGCGGCGACCTTCCGGGCGTGCTGCTCGGAGACCGTGATGACGGCCAGGGACTTCTCCGGGCGGGTGCGGATGTGCTCGAAGACCAGCTCGACCGTGCGGGTCACGTCCGCGACGGTGGACACGACGGCGTCGCCGCCGGTCAGCGGGATGCCGGTGCCGTCCTCGAGGTAGTGGGCCACCACGGGGCGGTCGCGGCCGGTGAGCTCGCCGGCGTGCGGGACGGCGTCCAGGGCGCCCTCATAGTCCGCGGCGGACAGGATGCGCACGAGAGTGCGCTCGAGGCCGCGGTGCATGGTGCGCAGCGGCACGCTCGGCAGGACCTGTTCGAGAGCGCTGTGCGCGGAGGTGAGCGGACGCAGCGGGCCGGCGGTGGCCGTGGGGTCCACGGAGACCTGGAACGGCTGCGGGCGGCCGAGCACCGGGTCTCCGAAGGCGATGACCTGCTTCGCACGGGTCAGGGCGCCCATGGCGGAGGCCAGCGAGGTCGACGCGGACTCGAGCAGGATCACCGCGTCAGCCTCCCACTCGTCGCCGAACTCCGTGAGGGCCATCGGCGAGGTGGTGACCACCGGCACCAGCGGCTGAAGCAGCTCGGGGGCGAGGGTGGTCAGTCCGGAGACGGTGACGCTGCCCTGCTTGAGCATGGTGCGCAGCACGGAGGCGTCGGCGCGGTAGCGGCCGAGGGCCTCCTTCCACTGCGTGCCGAGGTGGTGGCGCAGGCGTGCGGCGCCGGAGTCCAGGTGGGCCCGGTCCAGCTCGCGGTAACGGCGCTCGACGCCGGTGAGGGCCGGGCCGTCCATCATGGCCAGGAAGTCGTCGCCGGAGATCATCGCCTCGAGGGCGGACTGCCACCAGGCGAGCTCGAGCTCGCTGGTGAGGCCGGCGGTCGGCACCTCGCGACGGTGCAGGTCCTGGAGCAGCTCGTCCAGGCCGTGGTCCCGGAGCTGGTCCAGCACGAGGGTGCGCTCCGGCAGGGAGGCGAGGGTGTCGCGGTCTGCGACGAGGCCGTCCACCAGCGCGGCGAGCTCGTCCACGTCCCGGTCCACGAGCTGCACGTCCTCGGTCTGCTCGGCGGCGAGGACCTCCTGCAGGCGGTCGAGACGGTCCACGACGTCCGCGACGGCGTCCAGGGCGCGGTCGGTGATGCCCGGAGCGGTGGGGGTGGACGGACCTCCGGCGAAGCGGGTCCAGACGGCCTGCTGCTCCTCGACCTGGACGAGGGCGGCGTGCAGGTCCTCCGGGTGGACGCCCGGACGCACGACGTCCTTGGCGGCGCGGCGCAGGCGGGCGCGGGTCACCGAGGACATCTCCACCATGTGGCCGCGGCGCCACGAGCTCGAGGCGGTGGCGGCCACCATGGCGGGCACATCCTGCGCGTAGACCTCCGGGGTGAAGGTCTGCAGGGACCGGCGGACGGCGTGGTAGAGCTCGACCTGCTCGGCCCAGCCGGCCACGGTGTCCGCCGGGCGCAGGCCGGCCTCGCCGGCGGCGGACTCGACGGCGCGGCGGGCGATCGCCAGGCGCGCGGCCAACTCCTCCGCCAGCTCGGTGGCCGCCTCGGTCTCCTGGACGTTGCGCACGCGCGCACCGAACCAGCGGGACTGCGTGGAGGCGGCGGAGAACGCGCCGAGCTCGCCGGCGCGGACCAGCTGTTCGGCCACGGCCTGGCGGTTCACGGTGGAGTCCAGCACGGAGCGGTTCAGGCGCACCGTGGTGGACGGGGAGGTCGGCAGGGAGGTCAGCGCGGCGAGGGCCTGCATGGCCTGGTACGGCGAGCAGCCCCACCGCGGACGCACGTGGTGCAGCGAGGAGACGTGCTCGGACAGGCGCGCATGGTGCGCGGCGAGCTCCTGCTGGAGCGGGCCGGTCTCCGGGTCCGGCGCCCGCTCGGCACGCAGCACGGCCTGGACGAGCTGCCGACGCAGCGGCTCGGCCTCCGGGTGGGCCGGCACGTCCAGCACGATGTCCCGCAGTCCCACGGAGTCCAGGCGGTCCTGGAAGTCCTCGAGGGCCGCGGAGCGCTCGGCCACCACGAGCACGCGCTTGCCGTCCCACGCCAGCTGGGCGGCCAGGTTCGCGGCGGTCTGGGTCTGGCCGGTGCCGGGGGCGGCCTGGACGAGGAACGACTCCCCTGCGAGCGCATGGTCCAGCACACGCTGCTGGGACGGGTCCGCGTCCAGCACGTGGCGCTCGTCCGCGGCCCGGCGCTGGGCCACCGGGAGCAGGCCGGTGTCCTCGAGGCTCCGGCGGCGCGGGACCATGCCGGTGTCGGCGTCGTACAGGGCCTGCACCACGGGGCGGTGCTCCAGGGACTCGGGCACACGGGCCGTGTCCCCCAGGTCCGCGAACGTGGAGATGAGCAGGCGGTGCTCGACCTCGAAGTCGGTGAGGTGGCCGGCCTTCTCCTGCAGCAGGTGCAGCGCCGGGGCCGGCTCGAGGCGTGCCATGGCGTAGGCGGCGTGCCGGAACTGCTCCGGGTCCAGCTCGATGCCGTGGTGACGGCGCAGATTGCGCACGAGCGCCGGGTTGAGCTCGGCGTGCTCGATGATCTGCACCTCCATCTCGTCCCGGCCACGGGCACCACGGCGCATGGCGGTGGCCACGCGGGCGAGCAGCACGGGGGCGGAGCGTCGCTCCCGGCGACCGTCCTCCACCGCGGTCCAGGACGCGACGCCCACGGCGAGGGCGCCGACGTCGATGCCGCGCTCCTCGGACAGCTCCCGGACCTTGGCGCGCAGGGCCAGGGAGACGCTGCGGGCCTGCTCGCGCTCCTCCTCGGACCGCAGCAGCGTGGACAGGCGGGTGCGGCGGCCGAGCATCAGCTGGGACAGGCCGGAGCTGTTGCCCTGCGTGACGTCGATGCTGTTCTGCGCCGACGGGGCGAACCGCAGCATCGTGTCGTTCTCGGCCCCGGAGCCCAGCGAGGAGACCCAGGTGGCCGGGTCCGGGCGCTGCTCGTCGCCCGCGGTCTCGCCGGAGGCGGCGGCGCGGGCCCGGTTCAGGCGCGGGAACTGGTGCTCGGTCACGGTCGGTGCGGTCCTTCCTGGTCCACGCGGGGACGGTGCGCGGGATGCGAGGTCGTCGGGCGGTGTCGGACGGGGCGGGAACGGCGGTGCGACCGCCGCGGGCAAGGACCCTCTGGGCCCGAGTCCACGGCGGTCGCCCCGGCCGCTCACTCCCACTCGATGGTGCCCGGCGGCTTGCTGGTGATGTCGAGGACCACGCGGTTGACCCCGTCGACCTCGTTGGTGATGCGGTTGGAGATCCGGGCGAGCACGTCCTCGGGGATGCGCGCCCAGTCCGCGGTCATGGCGTCCTCGGAGGTGACCGGGCGCAGCACGATCGGGTGGCCGTAGGTGCGGCCGTCGCCCTGGACGCCCACGGACCGGACGTCCGCCAGGAGCACCACCGGGCACTGCCAGATGTGACGGTCCAGGCCGGCGGCGGTCATCTCGGCGCGCACGATCGCATCGGCGGCGCGCAGCAGGTCCAGGCGCTCGGCGGTGACCTCGCCGATGATGCGGATGCCCAGGCCCGGGCCCGGGAACGGCTGGCGCCAGACGATCTCGTCCGGCAGGCCCAGCTCGGAGCCGACGGCACGGACCTCGTCCTTGAACAGGGCGCGCAGCGGTTCGCAGAGCTCGAACTCGATGTCATCCGGCAGGCCGCCCACGTTGTGGTGCGACTTGATGTTCGCCGTGCCGTCGCCGCCGCCGGACTCGACGACGTCCGGGTACAGGGTGCCCTGCACCAGGAACTTCACGTCCGGGGCGTGCGGGTCGTCCGCGGACTCCCGGACGATGTCCGCCTGGGCCTTCTCGAAGGTGCGGATGAACCGCTCGCCGATGATCTTGCGCTTCTGCTCGGGATCCGTGACGCCGGCGAGGGCGCTCAGGAAGTCCTCGCGGGCGTCGACCATGATCAGGCGGGCGCCGCCGGTGGACTCGCCGAAGGCCTTCTCGATCTGTGCGGACTCGTCCTGTCGCATGAGGCCGTGGTCCACGTAGACACAGGTCAGGCGGTCGCCGATGGCGCGCTGCACCAGGGCGGCGGCCACGGCGGAGTCCACGCCGCCGGAGAGGGCGCAGATCGCGCGGGCGTCGCCGATCTGCTCCTGGATCAGGGCGACCTGCTCGTCGATCACGTTCGTGGCGGTCCAGTCCGAGCCCAGGCCGGCGCCCTCGTGCAGGAAGCGGGAGATGACCTCCTGGCCGCGCGAGGAGTGGCCGACCTCCGGGTGCCACTGCACGCCGAAGATGCGGCGCTCGCGGTCCTCGAACGCCGCGACCGGCGCACCGGAGGTGGTGGCGGTGACGGCGAAGCCCTCCGGGGCCGCGGTGACGGCGTCGCCGTGGGACATCCAGACCACCTGGTCGTCGTCCTGGCCGGCGAAGAGCACGGAGTCGGACTCCACGGTCTCCAGGCGCGTCGAGCCGTACTCGCGGGTGCCGGTCTTCGCCACGGTGCCGCCCAGCGCATGCGCGATGGACTGGAAGCCGTAGCAGAGGCCGAGCACGGGCACGCCGGCCTCCAGCAGCGCCGGATCGAGCTGGGGGGCGCCCTCCTCGTAGACCGAGGACGGGCCGCCCGAGAGCACCAGAGCCGCAGGCTTGCGGGCCAGGATCTGCTCGGCGGGGGTCGAGGCCGGGACGACCTCGGAGTAGACGTTGGCCTCGCGTACGCGGCGGGCGATCAGCTGTGCGTACTGTGCGCCGAAGTCCAGCACCAGGACGGTCGGCATCACCTCGGCCAGCTCGGTGGCGTTCTCCTCAAGGGGTGCGTTCTCAGTCACCCGTCCAGGATAGTCGAGCCACCGGAGGCGGGGGGACGACGACGGCCGCGCGCCCGGCTCTGGTGAGCCGACGCCGTCGTGGGCAAGTCTCGGGAGCCCCGCCGGGGCGCCGGGGGCGGGTCAGTAGCGGAGGGCGGCGTCCGGGAAGCGGTGCAGCTCGGCCTCGACGTCCCGGTCGATCTTCTTCTCCACGATGAAGGACAGGAACGGGACCACGCCGCCGCCGGCCATGAGGAACAGCCGCAGCGGGTTCCAGCGCATGAAGTTCCACACGCGGAAGCCGGCGAACAGGTAGACCACGTACATCCAGCCGTGGGCGATCAGGATGGCGCTGGAGAGGTTCACTCCCCCGGTGACCGAGTCCTCCGGGTGGAAGCCGACGGTGTTCTCCACGCCGTCCGCGGTGACCCCGCCGGCGAAGATCTCGTTGCCGAAGCCGTACTTCGCGATCATCTCCGCCACGAGCAGCAGCAGCATGACGCCGGTGATCCACGCACAGACCTTGTAGAAGGTCTTGGCCCCACGGATCTGCTGGCGGGTGCCGGCGAAGCGGCGGCGCGTCTGGGGGCGGGCG
>NZ_FUKP01000015.1:0-41279 GCF_900163825.1 Micrococcus lylae
GTGGTGTGTTGGTGCGCGGGGCCTTCTCTTGCCGGTGCCGGCTGGACCAGTGCCCGTTGTGCCGGCGCCGGGTGGCTGCACCCAGGCGGGCCTGCGTCAGGTGTCCCCGCGCTGCGCGCGCAGCGACTCCAGCCGGATCCGTGAGACGGCGTGGAGTCTGCGTACTGCCTTCAGATGGGACTGTTCCAGCTGCTCCAACTGCTCGAGCAGCTCCGGTGCAGCAGTCGGCTTCTGGGAGTCGGGGACGGCGAGGAAGGCCTCCAGGCGTCGGGGCAGGTGCCGGCACACCACGTCTTCGACGACGAGCGCCTCGGCTGCCCGTCCTTCAGTGAGTTCCGTCCACTGGGGGAGGAGCTCCGCTGTGCGCTCCACGATCTGTGAGGCACGCTGCCAGGTGTCAGGGCGCAGCCGGGTCCGTTCGACCTTCAGGAGCGTCCGCAGCTGCTCCACAGAGTCGGTCAGCGACTGGTGTTGTTCTCCTGCGGCGTCGTGATGCCCGGATGAGGCCGCACCAGGGCTTGCGAAGGGATTCCACCACGGTCGTCGTGCACGTCCCATCGCCGTCGTCCTCCTTGAATTCTCAGGTCTTTGGTCTGTGTCCCATCCTGTCAGGAGTGAGAGCAGGGACGCCCGTCCTGCAGGACCTCCGGCTCTCCACCAGGATCCGCGTGCTTCCGTTTTGCGCGCGGCTGGGGACGCTGGTAGTGTTGTCCTCTGTTGGAAACGCGCAAGCGTGTCCGACGGGGTGTGGCGCAGCTTGGTAGCGCGCGTCGTTCGGGACGACGAGGCCGCAGGTTCAAATCCTGTCACCCCGACCATATGGGGAAGCCCCTGCTCAGCAGAGCGGGGGCTTCGTCGTGTCCGGGGGCCACCATTCGAGCTCGCGTGAGGAGGGACGTCGCGTCCCCGCCGCGTCAGCCCCTCCTCTTCACGGGATGGTGGGAGAGGATGCTGATCCGGTTCGTCGCGTTCATGGTCACGGCGATCCACTGGACCGCCGCGTACTGCCTGTCCGTCAGGTCCCCGTGGGCCATCATCTGCGCCACCTGCTGCTCCTCGGTCTCCGGCAGCCTGGTGGCCGTCTCCGCCAGCCTCAGAGCGGCCCGCTCCTGCGGCGTGTAGACGTCTCCGGCCTCCTCCCACGCCGGCAGCAGGGCCATCCGCTGGGCGCTCAGTCCGGCCTTCTCCGCCAGGCGGGTGTGGATGTCCAGGCAATAGGCGCAGCCGTTGATCTGGGAGATCCTCAGGGAGATCAGCTCCACGAGTTCGGCGTCCAGCTCCGCGTCCTCTGCGAATGCCGCCACGGCCTTGCGCAGGCCCGTCATGGCATCCCACACCTCAGGGGACGCCTTGTCCAAGTAGAAGCGCAGCGGGTCCTCGCGGTCGTCCGCCGGCGTGGGCGCATCGGTGCTCATACCGGACACTGAAGCACGACGACGGCTTCCCCGCCAGGTCTTCCCGTCCTCCTCGGCCTGTCCCTCACCGGCGTCGGCCCGGCGTCAGAGGCGGTGCCCGGCGCGGACGGGCGCCCGCCTCTGCAACCAGGAGCGGTCGGTCACGACTCAGAAGCGCCCGGAGGACCCGGAGCCGGAGAAGCTGCCGCCTCCGCTGCCGTAGCCGGTGCCGCTGGACGAGGAGGAGCTGCTGCGGGACTCGTCCACGGAGCTCCGCCCGGCGTTGTAGCCGGCGCTGTAGGACCAGACTCGCCAGTAGAAGCCGGAGTCGTGGGTGGTGTCCAGGATGGATCCGCTTCGCCCGGGCCTGCGCGTGCGGCGCTGGTCGTCCATGCTGCGGCGCATGGCCACCCTCTCCTTGGACGTCTTCGCGTAGGCGTCGATCTGCGCCTCGGCCAGGGCGTCGAGGCGATCGGTGAAGTCCTGGCGCATCCGGTCGAGCTCGTCGAGGGCCGCCTCAGGGGTGGCCTGCTGCTCGGACAGCTCCGCGCCGAGGGCGGTCAGCCGCTGCCTCATGCTCGTCACCGAGGAGCTCAGGGCCTGGGCGGCGGGGGAGCCGTGCACGGACGAGTCCAGGTCGTCGAGGAGCTGTTCGGCGCCGTCGAGGTCCTCACGCAGGGGTGTGGTCTGCAGGTCCCAGGCGTCCTCCCATCCGGGGTGGCGGTTGAGGAAGGTGTTCGCGGCGCCGATGGTGTCGTCGAGGGCGTCGAGGGTCTGGGCCTCCGTCTTCAGTCGCGAGGCGCGACGGACGATGTCGGCCTTGTGGTGCTGCTTCCGGTCGAGGGCCTCGAGGCTCTCGAGCTCCTCGGTGAGGTCGATGGAGCGGTGCTTGAAGCCGCGGAAGCGCTCCATGAGCGCGGCACCGTACGGGTTGTCCGTGGGCACGGTGGAGGCGTTGACCTCGGTGGCCTCCATGTCCATGGTGACGTTGGTCAGGTGGGTGCGGGACGCCTCGAGATTGCTCCGGGTCTGCTTCCGCAGCGTTCTGCGGTGGTAGGCCAGACCGGCACCGATGCCGCCGCCGGCCAGCGCGGCGCCGCCGGCCCCCAGGTAGACGACCGGGTTCTGGTACCAGGGGCGGGCGATCAGCTCGGCGGCCTCGTCCACGGCGGCGTCGGTCCACTTGGCCTCCCGGGCGGCGCCGGTGGCCGCCTCCCGGATGCTCTCCTGCTGCCCCAGGCTCAGGTCGAGGTCCTCGCCGGCGTAGACGCCCATGATGCGATTGTCCGGGTCCAGGGCGTAGATCAGCAGCCCGTCGGCCCACTTCTGCCCGTCCTGGCTGATCCATTCCGGGCGTGCGGAGCGGGCGTGCTGCAGCACACGGCCGTTGAACTCCTGGGAGGCGCGGTCGTCGCTCAGGTGGTCCAGGCTCGCGCCGCGCTCGGTGTACACCGCCACCTTCACCGGTCCGCGGAACTCGATCTCCGCCAGGTCCCGCTCCAGCTGTGCCGGATCGATGATCCCGGCGGTGTCGTCCAGCACCACCTCGGTGATCGGCTGTCGGTCGGTGCTCCGCTCGCCGGCGGCCTGTTCGGCGGCGGCCGGCCTGGGCTCCTGCCCTGCTGCCGAGGCGGAGAGCAGGGAGGCGCCGACGACGGCCGTCCCCCCGGAGCGCGACGGCCCGCCGGCCGCCGTCGTCTCCGCGAGGGCCGGGGAGGGGCCGAGCAGGGCCAGGCCGAGGACGGCGCCCGCCGCCACCGCGACCGGGAGGCGGGGCCGGTCGGCCTCGAGACGCGCGGACGAGCCGTGCGGCGGCGTGCTCGCCTCGGTGGCGCGGATCTCGGGGCGGTCGGCTCGGCTCATGGCGTTCCTCCAGTGCGGGCTGTCCAGTTCACGGCCGGCGTGGCCGCGCTCACCACCCTAGATGAGAGGAGGCTGTGTCCAGCAGGTGCCGGAGCTCGTCGGCGGTGTGTTCCCCGCCGAAGCCGGGGCCCTCCGGCTCCACGACGGCGGCGCGGCGCAGGCCCGTGAACTGCACCGGGGCGTAGCCCATGGCGGCCACGAGCAAGGCCAGCGCCGCCCGGGCCTGCTCGCCGCCGTGGTCGCTGCCGACGGCCAGCGCGCGGAGGGGTTCCTCGGCCCTGCCGGCGCTGTCCAGGTCGTGGTGCGAGATGTCGAAGAAGGCCCGCAGCACAGGGACGGTGACGCCCCGGTCGCGCAGCCAGGCGGCCACGGCGAGCGTGTCGTCCCCCGGCCGGGAGCCGCCGGCGACGTCGGGCAGGAAGGAGGTGACGTCGTCGGGAAGGCCGTAGCCGCCCCAGGAGTTGGTGAGGTCCACGACGCCCAGCGTGCGCGGGCCGACGAGGTCGGGCACCTCGATCTCGTCGAGGTCCTCGCGGGGGACGGCGATCACCGTCAGCTGCGTGTCCGCGGCGAGCTGGTCGGGACGCACGGCCTCGGCCTCCGGCGCGTAGATGCCCAGGTGGTGGCGCAGCGCGGCCGGCGGACGGGTGGCGGCCATGAGCACGCGCGGGGCGTCCGTGCCGGGGGCCAGCCGGGGGATGCGTGCCAGGGCGCGGGCCAGCGATGTGCCGGCCCGGCCGGCGCCGAGGATCCCGACGGAGTCGGGCAGACCGGGCGCGGAGGTCGGTGTGGAGCCGCTCAACGGATCTCGGTGCGCTGACGGCCCAGGCCGGAGATCTCCACCTCGACGACGTCACCGGCAACGAGCCAGGGGCGCTTGCCGTCCTTGCCCTTGCGGCCGAGGGCGACGCCGGCCGGGGTGCCCATCATGATGAGGTCGCCCGGGTGCAGGGTCACCATCTGGGAGATGTAGGAGACGATCTGTTCGGGGGCGAACACCACGTCGAGCGCCTTGGCGGACTGGCGCTTCTCTCCGTTGACCGTGGTGGTGATCTGGGCCTTCGAGGAGAACTCGTCCGGGGTCACCAGCCAGGGGCCCACCGGAGTGGAGGCGTCCCAGACCTTGCCCTGCAGCCACTCGGAGGTGCGGCCCTGGAAACCGCGGACGGACACGTCGTCCGCCACGGCATAGCCGGCGATGTGCTCACCGGCCTGGGACTCCGGGATACGGCGGCCCGGCTCGCCGATGACGATGCAGAGCTCGCCCTCGTAGTCGAGGCGGTGGTCCTCCTGAGGGATCTCCACGTCGTCCAGGGCTCCGGTGAGGGACTGGGCGAACTTCGCGAACAGGGTCGGATGCTCGGGGGCCTCGAGCCCGGTCTCCTTGATGTGGTCACGGTAGTTCAGGCCCACGCCGATCACCTTGGTGGGGAACGGCACGAGGGTCTCGTACATGAGGGTGGAGACGTCCAGCACGCGGGAGCGATCCTGCTCGGCGGCGGCCAGGGCCTCCTCGACCATGCGGCGCTGCTCGGCCGGCTCGGCGGTGAGGTACTCGCCCACGTCCGTACAGCCTTCGATCTCCACGGCCTCGACGGCGATCTGCGGATCGGCCTCGTCGACGGCGGTGATCACGGCGGCGAACGTGTTGCCCGGGTAGGCGGCGTCCTCGGACGGGCGGCGGAACGTGGCGAGCTTCATGCGTCCCATCACATCACAGCCGGGCCGGTCGGCGGCACCGGGCCGTGCCCCTTGCGCGGCATCCCCGCCCGGCGGCCCCGCCCTGCGCCCGGCCGCGGAACGGCCTCGCCACGTGATGCGGCTCACACCGTCTTGCTAGGGTGGACCTGTGGAGCGCGCCCGGCGGGGCCGTCCGGTCCCCGCTCCCGCTCCGCCCGCTCGGCCCTGGGCGGCCGAGGTGCAACGAGAGAAGGGTCGGACCACGAGCCGTTCGTCGGCGGCGTCCAGGTCGAGCTCGAGGAACAGACTCGAGGAGCAGGACTGAGTGCGCGCTCGTCCTGACTGGAGGAGGGGAGGACGCCGTGGTCCTGGTCTACGGCTACCGCACCGTCTACACCTGGGAGCCCTGGGCGCTCTACGCGGGCGCGCTCCTGTTGCTGGTCGCAGGCATCGGCCTGTTCGTGTGGGGCCGGCGCCGCGCCGCCGAGGAACGGGAGTCCATCCGCGCCGCCGAGGCCGCCGCAGGCCCCGGCGCGGACCGGCGGCGCACCCTGGAGCGGGACGACTGGCGGCGCCTGCGCCGCTGGGAGCTCGTGCGCACCGCGGGCATCGTCGCGGCGTGCGGGTTCCTCCTGCTCGGCTTCCTCGGCCTCCACACCCGGGACGAGGCCCACGTGAACCTGCGGGACAACCTCAAGGCACGCTACGGCGCGGCCCTGATCGTCGCGGACGAGGTCGAGGCGGTGGACGGCGGCTACCTCGTGGAGCTGCACTGGCGTCGCCCAGAAGGGCGTCCGGACCTTGCACCGGACGTCTACGACGCGATCGTGGTCCCGGACGTCCTGGTGACCGTCGAGGACCGCCGTGTCCCCACCGTCACGCAGATCCCGCCCGAGGTGCTGGCGGAGTACCCGGAGCTGAGCGGCTGAACGTGGCACCATGACCGCCATGGACCTGCACCACGACGACGTCCGCGCGCCTCGGCAGACCGCCTCGCCCCTCGTGCTCGGCACCATGGGGTGGGGCACCGACGGGGAGCGCCCGGTGCGCGCCGCGGCGGCCCTGGACGCCGCACTGGCGGCGGGCGTGACCGTGCTGGACACCGCGGACATCTACGGTGACGGCGACTCCGAACGCGCCGTGGGCGCCGCGCTCGCCGGCCTCGCCCCGCAGGTCCGCGACGGACTGCGGGTGCAGACCAAGTGCGGCATCGTGCTGCCGGGGACCACGCCGCCGGGTGCGGCGCCCGGCACCTGCCCGGCGCCGACCACCCGCTACGACTCCTCGCCGCACCACCTGAAGGCCTCGCTCGCAGCCTCGCTCGAACGCCTCGGCACGGACTGGGTGGACACCCTGCTGATCCATCGCCCGGACGTGCTGACCCCGGTGGAGGACACCGTCCGCGCCTTCCTGGACGAGCGCGAGGCCGGCCGGGTGGAGCGCCTCGGCGTCTCCAACCTGCCATGGGAACGGGCGCAGCGGTTCCACGCGGCGCTGCGCAGCCTCTCCGCGGACGGCACCGGCCTGGACTGCGTGCAGGTCGAGCTCGGCCTGCACCACCGGGCCCTGGTGGAGGCCGCGGTGCTCGCCAACCACGACGACGCCGTCCCCACCTCCGGAGCGGCCACGCTGCCGCAGTGGTGCGCGGACGAAGGCATCGCCCTGCAGGCGTGGGGTCCGCTGGGCCAGGGACGCTACACCCGCCGCACCACGGACGAGGCGAGGAGCCCCGAACAGGAGGCGGCCGTCGTCGTGGAGGAGATCGCCGAGCGGCTCGGGCAGCCGGGTGAAGCCGTGGTGCTGGGCTGGCTTCGCCGGCTGCCGTGGGACGTGCGGCCGGTGGTGGGGACGACGGACCCGGGGCGCATCGCGGCGTGTTCACGCGCGGACGACGCCGCCGCGGCCCTCGACCATTCAGACTGGTACCGACTGCTCACCGCGGCCCGCGGTGTACCCCTGCCCTGACCGCCCCCTGGGCCCTGCGAACGGACTCCGCCATGGACGAGAACATCCACTACGAGACGATCAGCTTCACCCTGCCGTGGGTCGGCCTGTGGGCGACGCTGATCTGCGGGGCCATCGCGCTGACGCTGATCCTTGTGGCCGTCGTGCGGGTGCGCCGCCACCGCGCCCACTCGGCCCGGGAGAGTCGCAACGTGGACCCGAACCTGCTGCACGACACCGCGATCCAGCGGCGGGTCGGGTACGGCTTCGCCGTGCTCGCGGCGGCCGCGGCGGTCATGGGCGTGGTGGTCTTCATCCAGGACCGGGCGGCCTTCGAGAGCAACGTGAAGGCGAAGTACCCCGAGATCGTGGAGGTCACGAACGTGAAGCAGACGGGCACGTCCTTCACCGCGGACCTCACCTACGCGGACGGGCACACCGCCGTCGGTGAGCTGGTCATGGTCGAGCAGGCGACCGGCGAGCCCCGGATCGGCGAGGACATCCTGGGCGAGCCCGGCACCGGCGGCATGTGACCCCCGTGCCGGCACCGGCGGCTTATGACCCCACGTGCCCGCACCGGGCCCGCACCCGCAGCCCGGACGGGCACCCGCCTGCTAGCGTCGCTGCCGTGAGCAGCACCGTTCCCGCCGCATCGTCCGGCCGTCGCATCCCCTCCTCCACCTATCGCCTCCAGGTCGACGCGAGCATGGACCTGGCCCGCGTCCGTGCCCTGGTGCCCTACCTGCGCCGCCTCGGCGTGGACTGGATCTACCTGTCCCCGCTGCTGGCCGCCGAGCCCGGCTCCGCCCACGGCTACGACGTGGTGGATCCGACCACCCTGGACCCCTCCCGCGGCACGGACGAGGACTTCGCCGCCCTGGCCGCGGACCTCGAGGCCGCCGGCTCCGGCCTGGTCCTGGACATCGTCCCCAACCACGTGGGTGTGGCCACCGCCGCCGCGAACCCCGCCTGGTGGGACCTGCTGCAGCACGGGCAGGACGCCGCGCACGCCGGCTGGTTCGACGTGGACTGGGGGGCCTTCGACGGCAGGGTGATGGTGCCGATCCTCGGCGAGGGCACCGAGGAGGACCCGGAGGCCGAGCTGGCGCACCTGCGGATCGTGGACCACGAGGGCGAGCCTGCCCTCGGCTACTGGGATAACGTCCTGCCCCTGGCTCCGGGCAGCCTGGACGCCGCCCGCGCCGCGCTGGGGGAGCGGACCGATGACGCGGACGCCGGGGACGAGGCGGCACAGAACGAGCTCGCCCGCGCCGCCCACGACCGCCAGCACTACCGGCTCGTGCCGTGGACCCGCGGCGACGCGCAGCTGAACTACCGCCGCTTCTTCACCATCACCACCCTCGCCGGCGTGCGCGTGGAGGACCCCGAGGTCTTCGCGGCCACGCACGCCGAGGTGGCCCGCTGGATCGACAACGGCTGGGTCCAGGGCCTGCGCGTGGACCACCCGGACGGCCTGGCCGACCCGGGCCAGTATGTGGAGCGCCTGCGCCGCCTGCTGCCGGGCGGGCCGATCTGGATCGAGAAGATCCTCGAGCCCGGCGAGGACCTCCCGGCCGCCTGGGACGTGGAGGGCACCACCGGCTACGACGCCCTCGGCGCGGTGGACCGTGCCCTCACCCCGTCCCGCGCCGCCGGCACCGCCGAGGAGGACGCCGCTGAGAAGGACCGCTGGAACTCGATGGTGCTCGAGGCCAAGCGGGACGTGGCCGCCGGCCAGCTGGCCGCCGAGACCACCCGCCTGGTCCGCGAGGTCCGCCGAGGCCTTCCCGACGACGGCGCCCTCGCCTCCGCCGCGGAGGCAGACCTGGCCGCGGCCCTCGGGGAGGTCATGGCCCACCTGCACGTGTACCGCACCTACCTGCCCACGGGCCGGGCACGGCTGGACGGCGCGCTGGCCGATGCCGCCGCGGCGCGCCCGGAGCTGGCCGGGGTGCTGGACGCGCTCGCTCCGCTGCTCACGGACCCGGCCCATCCGGCGGCCCGCCGCATGCAGCAGACCTCCGGCATGGTCATGGCCAAGGGGGTGGAGGACCGCTGCTTCTACCGCTACACCCGCTGGGCCCACCTCAACGAGGTCGGCGGCGACCCCTCGGACGCCGGCGGAGACGCCGAGGCGCTGCTGCGTGCCTGGGCCCGCCGCTGCGCCGAGTGGCCGCACGCCATGACCACGCTGAGCACCCACGACACCAAGCGCGGCGAGGACACCCGCGCCCGGATCATGGCGCTCGCCGAGCACGCCGACGACTGGGCGGAGGCGTTCGACGAGCTCGACCGGCTGCATCCGCTGGAGGATTCGGACTTCGCCCGCCTGCTCTGGGAGTCCGTGCTCGGCGTGTGGCCGGTGGACGGCACCGCCCCGGAGCCACAGCGCCTCGTGGACTTCGCCCTCAAGGCGGCTCGCGAGGCCGGCCTGCACACCACGTGGACCGCGCAGGACGAGGACTACGAGGCCCGCGTCACCGCCGCCATGGACGCCGCCTGCGCCCAGGACGGGCGGGTCCGCGAGGTCCTGCAGTCCTTCGCCGACCGCATCGCGGCCACCGGCCAGGTGCTCCAGCTGTCCCAGAAGCTGCTGCAGCTCACCGGCCCCGGCGTCCCGGACGTGTACCAGGGCACCGAGCTGCCCACCCCCACCCTCGTCGACCCGGACAACCGCCGCCCGGTGGACTACGAGCGCCGCGCCGCCCTGCTGGAACGGATCGACGCCGGTCTGGTTCCGGCCGGCCCGGTGCTGGAGACGACCGCCGAGGGTCTGGCCTGGACCGCCGCGAGCGGAGACGATGCCGATGCCGCGAAGCTGGCCGTCGTGGCCGCCGCACTGCGTGCCCGCCGGGACCGCCCGCACGCCTTCACCCGCGCCCGTCCGCTGGACGTCACCGGCGCGGCCGCGGACAAGGCGATCGCGGTCGACCGGGGCGAGGCGGTCGTCGTCGTGGTCCGTGAGCCGCTCGCCCTGGCCGCCGCCGGCGGCTTCGGGGACACGGTCGTCCAGCTGCCCTCCGGGCCCTGGCGGGAGGTGCTGACCGACCGCCTCGTGGCCGTCGGCGGGGACGGCTGCGTGCGCCTGGCGGATCTGCTGGCGCGCACCGGGCAGGACGGCACCGTGGCCGGCACCGGGGCCGTGGCGCTGCTGCTGCGGGACGAGACGACCGAGACCGAGACCGAGACCGCGCTGCCGGAGACCGCCGGCGAGGAGGCCGAGACCGCATGACCGACCGTTCCGTGACCGGGCCGATGGCCCCGGCCGAGCAGACCCCGTACAACGACGCCGCAGTCACCGGCGGCGCCGCCTGGTCCCGCCTGGACGGTGCCCGGCTGGACCCCGGTGCCCAGGCCAAGGCGGCGGCGGACGCCGCGCGCGAGGTGCCCTACGCCGTGTGGGCGCCGCATGCCGAGACGGTCGAGATCGTCCTGGTGGACACCGAGCCCGGCGAGCTGCACGACGCCGAGGACCGCTGGCCCGTCAGCGCAGCGGTGCGCATGGAGCGCGCCGGCGGCGGCTGGTGGACGCCGGCGGCGGACGTGGAGGAGGCCGCCGGCAGGGCGAACCCCGGCTACGGCTACCGGGTGGACAGGTCCGCCCCCGTCCCGGACCCGCGCTCCCGCCGACAGCCGGACACCGTGCACGGTCCCTCCCGCCGAGACCGTGAGGCGGCGGACTTCGCGTGGACCGACGCCGGCTGGGCCGGCCCGGACGGCGTGGAGCGGGACCCGTCCGCACCGCAGGGCGGCGGCCTGCGCGGCGCCGTCCTCTACGAGCTGCACGTGGGCACCTTCACCGCCGAGGGCACACTGGACGCGGCGATCGGGCACCTGGACGAGCTCGCCGAGCTCGGCGTCACCCACGTGGAGCTGCTGCCGGTCAACAGCTTCGGGGGTGAGCACAACTGGGGCTACGACGGCGTCGGCTGGTATGCGGTGGACGAGTCCTACGGAGGCCCCGAGGCCTACCGCCGGTTCGTGAACGCCGCCCACGCGCGCGGCCTCGGCGTGGTGCAGGACGTGGTCTACAACCACCTCGGCCCCTCGGGGAACTACCTCGGCGTCTTCGGCCCCTACCTGTCTGCGGGAACCGGCTGGGGCGAGGGCCCCAACCTGGACGGACCGGACTCGGACGAGGTCCGCCGGTTCATCCTGGACAACGTCACCCTGTGGCTGAAGGACATGCACGTGGACGGGCTTCGGCTGGACGCCGTGCACGCCCTGCGCGACACCCGGGCCGTGCACCTGCTGGAGGAGATGGCCGCCCACGCGGACGCCCTGGCCGCGCAGCTGGGCCGCCCGCTGCCGCTGATCGCCGAGTCCGACCTCAACGACGCCTCCCTCATCACCCCACGCGCGGCGGGCGGGCTGGGCCTGGCCGGCCAGTGGAACGACGACGTCCACCACGCGATCCACGTGGCCACCACCGGGGAGACCCACGGCTACTATGCCGACTTCGCCGCCGACGGCGCCCTGGCCAAGACGGTGGAGGCGGGGTTCTTCCACGACGGCACCTTCTCTTCCTTCCGCGGCCGTGACCACGGCCGCCCGGTGGCCGAGGACGTCCCGAACCACGCGTTCGTCTCCTCGATCCAGAACCACGACCAGGTGGGCAACCGCGCCGCCGGCGACCGCACCGCCGCCGCCCTCTCCGAGGGGGCCCTGGCCGCCGCGGCCGCCCTGCTGCTCACCGGACCGGCCACCCCCATGCTGTTCATGGGGGAGGAGTTCGCCTCCTCCGCGCCGTTCCCGTTCTTCACCGCCCACCGTGAGCCCGAGCTCGCCGAGGCGGTGCGCACCGGACGCCGCCGCGAGTTCGCCGCACACGGCTGGGACGAGGCTGCCGTGCCGGACCCGCAGGACCCCGCCACCCGGGACTCCGCCGTGCTGGACCGCGCCGAGGCCGTGGCGGGGCGTGGGGCCCGGATCCGCGGGACCTACCGCGAGCTGATCCGTCTGCGCCGCACCGTGCCGCAGCTCACCGAGCCGCGGCGCGCCGCCACCGCCGTGCAGTCTGCCGCCGACCAGCGGTGGGTGCGCTGGGACCGCCGGACGGCCGGGGGCGGCGACGGGTCCGTCGTCGTGCTCCTGGCGGCGCTCGGCGAGGAGCCGATGCCCCTGCCGGAGGACCTCGTCGGCGCCGAGCTGCTCGCCGGGCACGACGACGACGGCCCGCTCACCGCGGTGCCGGACGTCCTGCCCGCCCCGGGGTTCCTCCTGCTGCAGCGGGGCTGAGCCCGGGACGACGATGCGTCAGGCGTCGTCCGAGGCGAAGGGCGTGGGGATCGCCTTCAGCATGGTGGTGGTCGGGTGGAGGACCACCGCGTCCTCGTCCCGGCGGGCGCGCAGGACCTGGTCGATGTAGTCCTCCACGGCCTCCCAGAAGTGCACCTCGCGCTCCTGGCGCTCGGCCATGTACCAGCGGTGCTCCAGCACCTGGTGCATCACCTCCGCCGGCTCGAGCTTGTGCCGCAGGTCCTCCGGGACCTGCCGGGCCAGCGGCTCGAAGATCTCCACGAGCCAGCGGTGCGCGGCCTCGGACTCCGATGCGTCCGGGTAGACGGCCTGCCGGCGGGACTCGATGTCCTGCAGCAGGCGGCGGGCCTGGTTCTCCTGCACGTCCAGGCCCGTGAGCTGCATGAGCCTGCGGTGGTGGTGGCCGGGGTCCACGACCTTCGGCTGCAGGACCAGGCGGGCGCCGTCGTCCACCGGGCGCAGGGCGTACTCCTCCACGTCGAAGCCCAGCTCGTTGAGGCGGCGGATGCGCTCCTCCACCCTCCAGGCCTCGTCCGGGGTGAACTCCGTGTCAGCGGTCAGCTCCTCCCAGAGCCGGGTGTAGGCCTCCACGAGCATCTCGGAGGTCTCGAAGGGGTCCACGTCCGCGTCCGCCATGTCCCCGGCGGCCAGGTCCATCAGCTCGCCGACCACGTTGGTGCGGGCCACCTCCAGGTCATGGGCTCGCTGGCCGTCCGAGAGCTGCTCGCGCAGTTCCCCGGTCTCCGCGTCCACCAGATAGGCGGCGAACGCGCCGGCGTCCCGGCGGAACAGCACGTTGGACAGGGAGACGTCGCCCCAGAAGAACCCCTCCAGGTGCAGCTGCACCATCAGCAGGGCGAGCGCGTCCATCAGGCGCACCAGAGTGGGCCGGCGCATCCGCTGGGAGAACACGGCGCGGTAGGGCAGGGAGAAGCGCAGGTGCTTCGTCACCAGGATCGCCGGCAGCGGCCGGCCGTCCGCGTCCGTGCGGCCGGTGACCACGCCGACCGGCTCCACTGAGGGGACCTCCTTGCGTTCCAACGCCCGCAGCAGGTGGTACTCGCGGAACGCCAGCTCCTCGGTGGTCTCCTTCACCGCGACCGTCGCGTCCCCGAGCCGGGCGAAGCGCACCACGTGGCGGGAGATGCCGCGGGGCAGGGCCGCCAGCACGTCCTCGGGCCACTGGGCCAGCGGAACGGACCAGGGCAGGGTCAGCAGCTTCGCCGCCGGCCCCGAGGCGCGGCCGGGCGCGGTGATGGACAGGCCGGTGCGGGCGGTGCTCGCCATGGCGGGGCTCCTCGTGACGGCGATCGGGACGGGGGCCGGAACGTGACGCGCGTCGGCCCGGAACACGATCCTCCCAGATCGGCCCAGTATGCTCACATGGCAGTTCACCCCGCTCGACGCGTTCCGTCACGGCGCCGCCGTGTGCCCTGCGCGGCCGGGTGCGGGGACGCCGCATGAGAACACCCGTCCCTCAAGGAGGACCCGTGGCCACCAACAACTCCCGGAAGACGAAGGCCGAGCGCGTGGCCGACTCGCGCGCCCGCGCCCGTCAGATGCAGGAGCAGCAGCGGCGCAGGGAGCGCCGCAACCGCACCATCGCGATCTGGGGCACCGTCGGCGCGATCGTGCTGGTGGTGGGCCTGGTGATCGCCTTCGTGCTCACCCGTGGTTCGCAGAGCATTCCCGACCAGGGCGAGGCCGCCTCCATTGCCAACCAGCAGGGCGGCGTGACCATGACCGGCAAGAAGACCCTCGCCGAACCGAAGGACAAGCTGGGTGCAGAGGTGGACGCCTCCACCGTCAACGTGCCGGAGGAGCCCTCCGAGGAGCAGCCGGAGTCCATCCCGGGCGCCGAGGAGCCGGCGGACGGAGACCCGGCCCAGATCGTCATCTACGCGGACTTCAACTGCTCGCACTGCGCCGAGTTCGAGGAGAGGAACAACGGCTACCTGCAGGACCTGATGGCCGAGGGCAAGGCGACCGTCGAGTACCGCATGGTCGGGTTCCTGGACCGCCCGGGCACCGGCAACTACTCCTCCCGTGCCGCCGCCGCGTCCTACTGCGTGGCAGAGGAGGCGCCGGAGTCCTACGACGCCTTCGTGTCCGACGTGTTCGCCACCTACTCGCAGAAATCGGGCGCCGGCCTCTCGGACGACGAGCTGATTGCCATCGCCAACTCCGCCGGGGCGGATATCTCCTCCTGCGTCAAGGACGGCACCTACCGCCCGATGGTGAAGTACACCACCGCCAAGGCCCAGGAGGCCAAGATCCCGGGCACCCCGGGTGTTTTCGTGAACGGCAAGAACTGGGCTGTGGACGGCAAGGACCAGTCCTTCCAGGAGTTCGCCGACGCCCAGATGGGCGACGAGTGAGCCGCGCCGGAGTGCGCTGAGCGGCGGCGGCCGGGACACCCCGTCCCGCCGCCGCGGCCGCGCAGGCCGCACCCGGTAGGCTGAGGGGACCCGCCGATGCACTCGGCGGGTCCGCTTCGCCTCCTTAGCTCAGCTGGCCAGAGCATCTGTCTTGTAAACAGAGGGTCACCGGTTCGAATCCGGTAGGGGGCTCGCAGACGCGAAGGACCCCCGGAACCACGGTTCCGGGGGTCCTTCGCCGTTCCCCGGCCCCGCCGACCCGGTGCGGGGAGGGGCGGGGGCGAGGGGCCGTCGTCGCCGCGGGCGGGGCCGCAGCCTCACCGGCGGCTCAGCGGAAGGCGGAGACGCCGGTGAGGGCGCGGGCCACGATCAGCGAGTTGATCGCGTAGGTGCCCTCATAGGAGTAGATGGCCTCGATGTCGTTCATGACCTTGGTCATCTCGTAGTCCGCCACGATGCCGTTGCCGCCCAGGGCGTCACGGCCGAGCGACGCGGAGGAACGGGCCAGGCGGGTGGAGGTGGCCTTCGCGGAGGCGGCATGCATCATCACCAGGTCTCCGGCCTCGGCCAGGCGGGCGATCTGACGCATCATGCCGGCCGACGCCATGAGGTTGCCGGCGATCTCGGCGATGTGCTGCTGGATGATCTGGAAGCCGGCCAGCTTCTTGCCGAACTGCTCGCGCTGAAGGGCGTAGGAGCGCAGGATGTCGAACACGGCCTGCTGGGCACCGACGCCCTGCCAGCCGACCCAGGCGCGGGAAGCCAGGAGCAGGTCGTTGGCCTGGGCGAAGGAGGTGGCGCCCGGCAGCAGGGCGTCCTGGCCGACCTCGACGTCCTCGAACACGATGTCCGCGTTCTGCATGATCTTCAGGCCGGTCTTGTGCTCGATCTTCGTGGCCTTGTAGCCCGGGGTGTCCGTGGGCACAAGGAAGCACTTGATCTGGTCGTCTGCGGTGTCGCGGGCCCAGACCAGGGCGATCTGGGCCAGGGTGCCGGCGCCGATCCAGCGCTTGGAGCCGCGAATGGTCCAGCCCTGCTCGGTGCGCTCGGCGGTGGTGGCCAGGCCGCCGGCGATGTCCGAGCCGTGCTCCGGCTCGGTGAGGCAGAACGCGCCGATGGCCTCGAGGGCCTGAAGCTTCGGCAGCCACGCGGCCTTCTGCTCCTCCGAGCCGAGGTGGGCGATGGTGCCCACGATCAGCTCGTTGTGGATGCCGACCAGGGCGGACAGGGACAGGTCCACGCGGGCGATCGCGGCGTGCACCAGACCCTGGAACAGGGCGGAGGAGCCGTCGGTGAAGATCGTGCCGAGGCCCAGGGCGCCGAGGCCCGGGAGCAGATCCGGCACGAACTCGTCCCGGGTCCACGGCTCGATCACGGCCGGGCGCACCACGGTCTGCAGGTGCTCTTCGATCCGCTCCAGACGGGTGCGCTCCTCGGCCGGGAGCTCGGCGCGGAGGTCGAGGAGGTCGGGCGAGGGGAGGGCGTCGGACTGGGGCATCGTCGTCTCCTTCGAAGGGGTGAAGGCACCGCGCCGGTGCGGTGCGTGTCTGGTCGCAGGGTGCTGTGTCTCACGGCGTGACGTGCTCTGGGCGCCCGGGTCGGTGACGTGCCGTTCACTGGGTGAAACAGTCTTCCGTGTGACCTGGGCCACGCCTATGGTGGGAGTCATAGAAACCCGATGTTCCGATCATTGTACGTCCACAGGAGGTAGCACGATGACTGTGACCGAAGAGCTCCGCGCTGCGCGCGACCTGCTCGTGAAGCACCAGCAGGACTATGACGCGGCCCGCCGCGAGTTCGTGTGGCCCCGCTTCACCGAGTTCAACTTCGCCACCGACTGGTTCGACCAGCTGGCCGCAGACCCGCAGCGCGGCACCGCCGACGCCCTCGTGATCGTCGAGGAGGACGGTCGCGTGCTGCGTCGCACCTACGCGGACCTCTCCGCCTCCTCGAAGAAGGTCGCCGCCTGGCTGCAGCAGACCGGTGTGCAGCGTGGCCACCGCCTGATCCTCATGCTGGACAACCAGGTCGAGCTCTGGGAGACCATGCTCGCCTGCATCCGCATCGGCGCCGTCATGGTCCCCACCACCACCCAGATGACCGCGGTGGACCTGCAGGACCGGGTGGACCGCGCCGAGGCCCGCTGGGCCGTGGCCAACGCCAAGAACCTCGCCAAGTTCACCGACGTCGAGGGCGACTGCACGCTCATCCACGTCCCGGGCGTCTATGCCTCCGACGCCGAGAAGGAGGTCCCCCAGGTCGGGGATCGGAAGGTCCTCTTTTACGAGGACGCCTACACGGTGGACGCCGAGCCCGTCCTGGACACGCCCACCGCCGCGGACGAGACCCTGCTGCTCTACTTCACCTCCGGCACCACCTCGAAGCCGAAGCTCGTGGAGCACACCCACACGTCGTACCCGGTGGGCCACCTCTCCACCATCTACTGGATCGGCCTGCAGCCCGGAGACGTGCACCTGAACGTGGCCTCCCCGGGCTGGGCCAAGCACGCGTGGTCCAACGTCTTCGCCCCCTGGCTGGCCGAGGCCACGATCTTCGTGCTGAACTTCGGCAAGTTCGAGGCCGGCGCGCTGATGAAGGCCATGCAGGACGGCGGCGTGACCAGCTTCTGTGCCCCGCCGACCGTGTGGCGCATGCTGATCAAGGCCGACCTGACCCAGCTGAAGACCCCGCCGAAGAAGGCCATCTCCGCGGGCGAGCCCCTCAACGCCGAGGTCATCGACCAGGTGCAGCGCGCCTGGGACGTCACCATCCGCGACGGCTTCGGCCAGACCGAGACCACCCTGCAGATCGCCAACACCCCCGGCGCCCGCATGAAGATCGGCGGCATGGGCCGCCCGCTGCCGGGCTACGAGATCGTCCTCATCGACCCGCTCACGGGTCAGGAGGCCGACGAGGGCGAGATCTGCGTGAAGCTCGACCCGCGCCCGGTGGGCGTGCTGAAGTCCTACTTCGGCAACAAGGAGAAGACGGATGAGGTCTTCCGCGACGGCCTCTACCACACCGGCGACATCGCCTCGAAGGACGAGCAGGGCGTCTACACCTATGTCGGCCGTGCGGACGACGTCTTCAAGTCCTCGGACTACAAGGTGTCCCCGTTCGAGCTCGAGTCCGTGCTGGTGGAGCACCCTGCCGTCATGGAGGGCGCGATCGTCCCGACCCCGGACGAGATGCGCCTGGCCGTGCCGAAGGCCTTCGTGACCCTCGCCGCCGGCTATGAGCCGAACGAGGAGACTGCGCGCGAGATCCTGCAGTACACGGTCACCAAGCTGCCGCCGTACAAGCGCATCCGCCGCATCGAGTTCCGTGAGCTGCCCAAGACCATCTCCGGCAAGGTGCGCCGCGTGGAGCTGCGCTCCGAGGAGGTCAAGCGCCACGGCGGCGAGGAGGTCGGCGGCGTCGAGTACCGCGAGGAGGACCTGGGCATCCAGCGTCCGAAGCGCTGAGGCAGGTCTCCGCGCGGGGACATCTGCCTCGCGCGGGGACACCTGCCTCACGAACTGGTGAGGACACACCGTCATGACGGGGCCTGAGGGGGCTCGAGACGGCGTGTCCTCACCAGTTGGCGAAGGGCGGTGACGGGACAGCGGCAGGCACGCGCACCCCGGGGCAGGCGGTGGGGCAGAACGCCGGCAGGACGACGACGGCCTCGCACCTGACGCTGTCAGGTGCGAGGCCGTCGTCGGGAAGGAACGGGCGGGCCGTCAGGCCTGCTCCCACTCGGGCTTGCGCTTCTCGGCGAAGGCACCCATGCCCTCCTTCTGGTCCGCGGTGGCGAACAGGGAGTGGAAGATGCGGCGTTCGTGGACGATGCCCTGCTGCAGGGTCGTCTCGAACGCGGCGGCCACGGCCTCCTTGGCCATCTGCGCGGACGGCTTGGAGAAGGACGCGATCTTCTGCGCCACCTCGCGCGCCTCGTCCTGGACCTTCTCGTCCTCCACCAGGCGGGAGACGAGGCCGATGCGCTCGGCCTCCTCGCCGTCCACCTGGCGGCCGGTCAGCACCATGTCCATGGCCTTGGCCTTGCCCACGGAGCGGGTCAGTCGCTGGGAGCCGCCCATGCCCGGGATGACGCCGAGCTGGATCTCCGGCTGGCCGAAGCGGGTGCCCGGGCCGGCGATCAGCACGTCCGCCATCATGGCGAGCTCGCAGCCGCCGCCGAGGGCGTAGCCGGTCACGGCCGCCACGACCGGGGTGCGCACACGGCCCAGACGCTCCCACGCCTGGAACCAGTCCGAGGCGTACATCTGGGTGAAGGTCCGGTCCTTCATCTCCTTGATGTCCGCGCCGGCGGCGAACGCCTTGGGGGAGCCCAGCAGCAGGATCGCGCCGACGTCCGGGTCCATGTCGAAGGCCTCCGCGGCCTCGACGACGGCGTTCATGGTGGCCTCGTTGAGGGCGTTCAGCGCCTTCGGACGGTTCAGGGTGATGACGCCGACGCGGCCGTCGGTCTCCGTCAGGATCACGGGCTCGTCAGCGGTGGTCTTCTCGGTCACGCGGTGTCCTCCTTGGACTCGAGGGAGGCCGACGCCTGGTCGGCACGGACGGTCTCGATGATGCCGGAGAAGTCCTTGCGGGCGCCATCGCCGTCGGCGTACGCCTGGTACAGGCGCTGGCTTGTGCGGCCCAGCACGGCGTCCACGTTCTCGCGGTCGAGGGCGGACAGGGCCAGGCCCAGGTCCTTCGCCATCAGCGCACCCATGAACCCGCCGGCGAAGTCCCGGTTGGCCGGGGAGGTCGGCACCGGGCCCGGGACCGGGCAGTTCACGTTCACGGACCAGCACTGGCCGGTGGACGTGCTCATGACGTCGTACTGGACCTGCGGGTCCAGGCCCAGGCGCTCGCCCAGCACGAACGCCTCGGCGGCGCCGATCTGGGTGATCGCCAGCATCATGTTGTTGCATATCTTCGCGGCCTGGCCCATGCCGTGGTCGCCGCAGTGGACGATCTTCGCGCCCATGATCTGCAGCAGCGGCTCGACGCGGGCGAACGCGGCGTCCCCCGCGCCGACCATGAAGGCCAGGGTGCCGTTCTGGGCGCCCACCACGCCGCCGGACACCGGGGCGTCCACGGAGTCGAAGCCCGCGTCCTTCGCCATCTGTGCGGCCTCCTGGGCCTCGGCGATGTCGATGGTGGAACAGTCCACGAACAGGGTGTTCGGCTTCGCGACGGCCAGCAGGCCCTCGGAGCCCTCACCGCCGGCGTAGGTGGCCTTCACCAGGCTGCCGTTCGGCAGCATGGTGATGACCACGTCCACGTCCCGCGCGGCGTCCGCGCCGGTCGCGGCGATCTCGACGCCGGCGGCACGGGCGGCCTCCACGGCCTCCGGCACCGGGTCGAAGCCGGTGACCTGCACGCCCGCCTTCACCAGGTTCGCGGCCATCGGGCCGCCCATGTTGCCCAGGCCCAGGAAGGCCACACGGCGGGCATCCTCGGGGACGACGACGTTCTCGGTGTTCTCGCTCATCTCGGAGTCCTCCTCAGCGGTCTGCGGATCAGGAGCCCTCGGGCATCACGAACGAGGCGCCGGAGCGGATGCCCGAAGGCCAGCGCGTGGTGACGGTCTTGGTCTTGGTGTAGAACTTCAGGCCGTCGGTGCCGTACTGGTTCAGGTCGCCGAAGCCGGAGGCCTTCCAGCCGCCGAAGGAGTAGTAGGCGATCGGCACCGGGATCGGCACGTTCACGCCGACCATGCCGACGTTCACACGGGTGGAGAAGTCGCGGGCCGTGTCGCCGTCGCGGGTGAAGATCGACACGCCGTTGCCGAACTCGTGTTCGGACGGCAGGCGCAGGGCCTCCTCGTAGTCCTTCGCGCGCAGCACGCAGAGCACCGGGCCGAAGATCTCCTCCTTGTAGATGCGCATGTCCGCGGTGACGCGGTCGAACAGGGTCGCGCCCACGTAGAAGCCGTTCTCGTGGCCCTCGACGGTTGCGCCGCGGCCGTCCACCAGCAGGTCCGCGCCCTCGTCGACGCCGGCCTGGATGAGTCCCTCGATGCGCTCCTTGGCCTGCGCGGTGACCACGGGGCCGAAGTCGGCGCCCTCCTGGTCGGAGGCGCCCATCGTCAGGTCCTTCATGCGCTCCTGGAGCTTGGCGACCAGCTTGTCCGCGGTCTCTTCGCCCACCGGGACGGCCACGGAGATGGCCATGCAGCGCTCGCCGGCGGATCCGAAGGCGGCGCCGATGAGGCCGTCCGCGGCCTGGTCCAGGTCCGCGTCCGGCATGATCACGAGGTGGTTCTTCGCGCCGCCGAAGCACTGGGCGCGCTTGCCCAGGGAGGTGGCGTGCGCGTAGATCGACTGGGCGATCGGGGTGGAGCCGACGAACGCGACGGCCTGCACGGCCTCGTGCTCGATCAGGGCGTCCACGGCGTCCTTGCCGCCGTTGACCACGTTCACGGCGCCGGCGGGCATGCCGGCCTCGACCGCCAGCTCGGCCAGGCGGACCGGCACGGAGGGGTCACGCTCGGACGGCTTGAGGACGATGGTGTTGCCTGCGGCCAGGGCGCAGCCGGCCTTCCACAGCGGGATCATGGCCGGGAAGTTGAACGGGGTGATGCCGGCGACCACACCGAGCGGCTGACGGATGGAGTGCACGTCCACGCCGCGGCCCACCTCGGAGGAGAACTCACCCTTGAGCAGGTGCGGGGCGCCGGCGGCGAACTCGACCACCTCGACGCCGCGCTGGATGTCACCGTGGGCGTCCGGCACGGTCTTGCCGTGCTCCCGGGCGATGGAGCGGGCCAGCTCGTCCGCGTTCTCGTTGATCAGGCGGACCCACTCGAGCAGGATGCGGCCGCGGCGCTGCGGGTTGATGGTGGACCAGGTCTGGAAGGCCCTCTGGGCGGACTCCACGGCCTCGGCCACGCGCTCGGCGCCGCCCAGCGACACCTGGGCGGACACCTCGCCGGTGGCGGGGGTGAAGACGTCCTGCGTCGGCTCGCCGGTGCCCTCGACACGCTGGCCGTCGATGAAGTGGGGGATCAGGGTGGTCATGGTGCGCCGTCCGTTCTGCTCGTCCATGAGCGTTCGATTCCGGAAGATCTGAGGCGGCCGGCCCTGTCCGCAAGCACTGCGGAGGCGGGGTGTGGGCCACGTCTCAGGACGACCATACGCCCTCGAGACGTCCAGGGCACTTTTATGTCCGACTTTCGGAACCGCCGGGCTGATATGGACGTAGGTGCAGCGATCTGTCCGAAGGTGCCGCCGCCTGTCCGATCGTGCCATCGACAGGCACCATGGGACGACGTTTCTCGACGATCGTCCAGGAACGCCCTGCCCTGCTTTCCGGCCTGGTCAGCGGCGCCTACTGTTATCCACATCACCACCGGACCGGGGGGGACGCAAGGGTTGCGGCGGTGTGCCATCATCACCTCTTCCATCAGGAGAACCATCATGGTGAAGACGACCATGACCACCGCCGAAGACCGCCCGACCCGCCGTCTCGGCGCCGCTCTGGCAGCCGCCGTCGTCGCCGGCTCCGCCCTCGCGGCCACTCCGGCCGCCACCGCCACCGAGGTCCCGGCCCCCGCCGAGAAGGCCCCGATCCTGGCGACCCCCGTCGCTGACCTGGCGGCCCGGGGCATGGAGGTCCCGGATCCGAACGCGGACGGCTATGACAAGTTCATCGTCACCTACAAGGAGACCGCCTCTGCGGCCGCCACCGCACAGGGCCGTGCCCATGCCTGGGGCAAGGCCGCGAAGCAGGCCGGCGTCTCCGTGAAGGAGCTGCGCGCCACCGCCGTGGGCTCCCGTGTGATCAAGGCGGACAAGAAGCTGTCCCAGGCCGAGTCCGCGGAGTTCATGGAGACGCTCAAGGCCGATCCGGCCGTCGAGTCGGTCGAGCCGGACGTCATCTTCACCGCGGCCCTTGACCCGAAGGACGCCCTCTATAACCAGCAGTGGGGGTTCCACGGCGCCAACGGCATGCGCGTCCCCGGCGCCTGGGACCACTCCACCGGCTCCGGCGTCACGGTCGGCATCATCGACACCGGCCAGACCAGCCACCCCGACCTGGACGCGAACACCGTCCCGGGCTACGACTTCATCTCCGACCCGGGGAACGCCCGTGACGGCGACGGCCGTGACGCGGACCCGACCGACGAGGGCGACTGGTCCGTCGCCGGCGAGTGCAACTCGCCCTACGCGTCCGACTCCTCCTGGCACGGCAGCCACGTGGCCGGCACCGTCGGCGCCGTGGCGAACACCGAGGGAGTCGTGGGTGTGGCTCCGGATGTGAAGCTGCAGCACGCCCGCGTGCTCGGCAAGTGCGGCGGCTCGCTGTCCGACATCGCCGATGCGATCGTCTGGGCTTCGGGCGGATCCGTGCCCGGAGTCCCGGACAACCAGACCCCGGTGGACGTCATCAACATGTCCCTCGGCGGCTCCGGTGCCTGCAGCGCGACCTATCAGAACGCGATCGACTCGGCCGTGTCCCGCGGCGTCCCGGTCGTGGTCGCCGCCGGCAACGACAACAGGGACGCCTCCGGGGCCACCCCGGCCAACTGCGACAACGTCATCACCGTGGCCGCCTCGGACTCCAGCGGCAACCGTTCCTCGTTCTCCAACTACGGATCCCCTGTGGACGTGACGGCCCCCGGCACGGACATCATCTCCACCGTGAACGCCGGCAAGACCACCCCGAGCTCCTCGACCTACGCCGCCTACAACGGCACCTCCATGGCCACCCCGCACGTGGCCGGCGCGGTAGCGCTGATGCTGGCCAAGGACGGCTCCCTCACCCCGGCCGCCGTCGAGTCGGCGCTGAAGGACAACGCCCGTTCCATGCCGGGATCCTGCTCCGGCGGCTGCGGCGCAGGCCTGGTGGATGCCGCCAAGACCCTCGCCTCTCTGGGCGGCGGCTCGGACCCTGCTCCGGAGCCGGACCCGGAGCCGGACCCGGACCCGATCGGCGGGGAACTGCTGACCAACGGCGGCTTCGAGCAGGGCGCCACCGGGTGGCTCGGCACCGGCAACTCCACCCCGGTGTACTCCGCGGCGGGCTCCCACTCCGGCAACTACCACGCCGCCATGAACGGACTGGGCTACCGCAACACCGCCACCATCGAGCAGCGGGTGTCCCTGCCGGCCGGCAAGACCTCGACCCTGTCCTACGCCCTGCGCGTGGACTCGAACGAGGGAACCTCCGCCGTCTATGACCGCATGAGCGTGATGGTCAACGACGGCATCGCCTCCTACACGCTGAAGACGCACTCCAACATGGAGCAGGGCCGCGGGTACGCGACCCACACCGTGGACCTGTCCCGCTTCGCGGGCAAGGACGTGACCGTGTTCTTCCGTGGCGAGGAGGATGCGTACTCCGCGACCGTCTTCCGTCTGGACGACGTCTCGCTGACCGCCCGCTGAGTCTGCTGACGCGTCGGTGACGCCGCAGGTCCCGCCGGCCTGCACTGACCCGACGGCCCGGCCCGGGGAGCGCCCGCTCCCCGGGCCGGGGTCGTCTGTGCCGGCGCCTGATGTCAAGTACCCCTAGTGCCCGACGACGGCCGCCCACCCCGCGGGGGTGCGCGGCCGTCGTCGTGGGTGCCCCCTCCGGCACCACGGTGCCGGTCACGGTGTACCGGCGTGCAGGCGGACCGTCCCGGCCGACGGGACCAGGGTGCTGACCGTCGGTGCCGCCGGACGTCGACGACCGTGCCGGGATCCGGCACCAAGGTGCCGGATGTGCGCCCACGGATTGAAAGTGACCTGGCTCACCTGCCTAGCGTGAGGGCATCGCCGGACGTCGCGGCGAGGGGAGCTCCCCCAGGGGAGTTCAGGCCGCGACGGACGGAAGCAACCAGATCACCGATCACCTGTCAGAGGAGAAGCCCGATGGCTGCCCACCGAGACAACACCCGCAAGACCGCCCGCCGCGCCGGCGCCCTGCTCGCCGCCGCAGCGCTGGGAGGCAGCGCGTTCGCCGCCGCCCCGGCCCTCGCCGACCAGACCGCGGCCCCGGCCGAGAAGGCCCCGACCATCGCCACCCCGGTTGCCGACCTCGTGGCCCAGGGCATGGCCGCCAAGGACCCGAACGCGGACGGTTACGACAAGTTCATCGTGACCTACAAGGAGGGTGCGCAGGCCGCGACCACCTCCCAGGGCCGCGCGAACGCCTGGGGCAAGGCCGCCAAGGCCGCCGGAGTCTCCGTCAAGGAGCTGCGCGCCACCGCCTCCGGCTCCCACGTCGTGCAGGCGGACAAGAAGCTGGACCAGGCCGCCTCGAAGGCCTTCATGCTCCAGCTGGCCGCGGATCCGTCGGTCGAGTCCGTCGAGCCGGACGCCATCATGACCGTCGCCGCATCCACCCCGTCCGATGCCCTGTACTCGGAGCAGTGGGGCTTCCACGGGGAGAACGGCATGAACGTCGAGGGCGCCTGGGACGCCGGCACCGGCGAGGGCTCCACCGTCGCCGTGCTGGACACCGGCATCGTGGACCACCCGGACCTGAACGCCAACGTCTCCGGCGGCTATGACTTCATCTCGGACGCGGACTCCGCCCGTGACGGCGACGGCCGTGACGCGGACCCGAGCGATGAGGGTGACTGGATCGAGTACGGCGAGTGCAACGCCATGATGGAGTCCGGCTCCTCCTGGCACGGCACCCACGTGGCCGGCACCATCGGTGCGGTCGCGGACACCGAAGGCGTGGTGGGCGTGGCCCCGGACACCACCATCCAGCCGGTCCGTGTGCTCGGCAAGTGCGGCGGCTCCCTGTCTGACATCGCCGACGCGATCGTCTGGGCCTCGGGCGGCTCCGTGCCGGGCGTCCCGGACAACCCCGAGCCGGCCGATGTGATCAACATGTCCCTGGGAGGCTCCGGCATGTGCGGCACCGCCTACCAGAGCGCCATCGACCAGGCCGTGGCCAACGGCACCACCGTCGTGGTCGCCGCAGGCAACGAGTCCCAGCCGGCCGCCAACTCCCGCCCGGCCAACTGTGACAACGTGGTCACCGTGGCCGCCTCCGACGAGCAGGGCTCCAAGGCCTCCTTCTCGAACTACGGCGACGCCGTGGACGTGACCGCCCCGGGCGCGGAGATCATCTCCACCGTGGACTCCGGCACCACCACCCCGGCCGGCGCGGACTACGCCGCCTACCAGGGCACCTCGATGGCCGCCCCGCACGTGGCCGGTGTGGCCGCCCTGCTGGTCGCCAACGGCACTGCCGACCCGGCCGCCGTCGAGCAGCAGCTGAAGGACACCGCCCGCACCATGCCCGGCACCTGCGCCGAGGGCTGCGGTGCCGGCCTCGTGGACGCTGCCGCGGCACTGGGCGGCTCGGACGTCGGCGGCCGCCCTGAGTGATCCGCTGACCTGACACACCGATTCCCCTCGGCGTGAGGGGCGGGGCGGGGACCTGACGGTCTCCGCCCCGCTCCGTGCCCGGGGCAGGGCCCGGTCGACGGTTTGGACGACCGCCGGGACATCGTGTATATTTCAGCGAGTTGCTCCGCCCGCTGTGGGGGAGTCAGACCATGGATCTTTAGCTCAGTTGGTTAGAGCGTTCGCTTCACACGCGAGAGGTCGCTGGTTCGAGTCCAGTAAGATCCACCGCCGCGAGGCCCTCCGTCATGGAGGGTCTCGCTTTTTTCGTGGAGGTGCCTTCCGTGGAGGCGCCCAGGGCGACGGCCGTGCCGGGCCCGGCCCAGACCGGACCGCGCCACGTGCCCGGCGCACATGGTGTACTGGACCGCGTCAGCGGAGCCCAGCAGAGGCAGGAGGTCACGGTGTCACAGGATCCCCAGCAGGAGTCCTTCGACCCGCGCATCCCGGAGGCGCCCGTCGAGGTCTCGGCCATCCCCGTCATCCGGTCCGCCCACGCCGATTCCGACCCCGTCACGTCCCCGGTCCCGGCCGTCCCGGACGCCGCCCTCGACCCCGTGGAGACGGACGCGGGCACCGGCATGGTGGAGATGTCCACCGAGCCGGTGGCGGACTCGCCCCTCACCCAGCCGCCGTTGTCCGAGCCGGTGACCACCTCCGTGCTGGCCCCTGCCGACGGCGACGGCCGCGTCCCTGCCCCGCAGGCCGTCCCCGACCCGGACGCCAACGCCCTCGAAGCGTTCGCCGACGCGGCCCTGCACGAACCCCAGCTCGAGGAGTCCGGCTTCGCCGACGCCCCGTTCGCGGTTCCGGGAGAGCGGTCGCGGGGCCGCCGCCTGCCCCGTCCGCGGCTGCGCCGTTCTCCCAAGCCCGCGGCGGACCCGAATCCAGACCGGGTCGTCTACGGCGAGCACATGCCCACCCAGGCGATCGCCCTTGTGGAGCGCCTCGGCAGCTCCGCCTACGGCCGCCGTATGCGCTCCCGGCTCAGCGCCCGCAAGGCCGATCAGGACGCGGCCGTGGACGCCCGCACCACCCTGGACTTCGCCCTCAAGCTCGGTGAGACGATGTTCAGCTTCGGGGCGAGCTCCATGGACGTGGAGTCCTCGATCATCGTGGTCACCCAGGCCTTCGGCATCCACGAGATCGAGATCGACCTGACGAACCAGGCGATCTCCCTGAACTACGCCCCGGACTCCTCACGGGGAGAGGTGCCGTACACGCTGCAGCGCGTGGTGCGCTCCTGGTCCACGAACTTCGCCGGCCTCGGCCTGCTCCACCGACTCGTGGAGGAGATCGCCGACGGGGAGACGACCCGTGCCGAGGCGCAGCGCCGCCTCGTGGAGATCCGGCGCACGCCCAAACCGTTCCCGGCCTGGTCCGAGGTCATCATGGCCGGCGTCTTCTGCGGCCTGTTCGTGCCGTTCATCGGCGGCACGTGGCGAGGGGCACTGGTGGGCATGGTGTCCACATGGATCGTGTTCTGGCTGAAGATCAAGGTGGAGAAGCGCGGGCTCCCGGAGATCTTCAGCACCATGCTCGGCAGCTTCCTCGCCACCACGATCGCGCTGACGCTGCACGCGGTGAATGTGGGCATCGACCCGTCCCTGGTGATCGCCGGCGGCATCATGATCCTGCTGCCGTCCTCCCGCTTCGTGGCCGCCGTGCAGGACGCCATCAACGGCTTCCCCCTCACCGCGGCAGGCCGCCTGACCTCCGCGCTGCTGGGCTACATGGGCCTGATGGGCGGCATCATGATCGGCGTCATCGGCTCGGAGATCGCAGGCCTGCCGACGTTGGACCTGGCCGAGGCGCCGACGGGATCGGAGCTGCCGGCCATCATCCTGATGCTGCTCGTGGCCTGCGCTGCGATGTCCGACTCGATCGTCGAGCAGGCCACATGGAAGGCACTGATCGCCTCTGGCCTGGTGGCCTCCGCCGCCTACGGCGTCTGGCTGCTGTTCGACGGCATCGGCACGGGCCCGCGCCTGACCCCGGCGATCGCCGCCATGGCGGTGGGCTTTCTGGGCCGCATCGCGGCCCTGCGTCTGGGCTTCCCGCAGATCGTGGTGGTGCTGCCCAGCATGCTCTTCCTGCTGCCCGGTCTGGCGATCTTCCGTGCTCTCTACGAATTCACGGTGGAGTCCGGCTCCACCCTGCTCGGCGTGGCCGGCATCTTCAACGCGACCGTTGTGGTGGCCGCGATCGCCGGCGGCGTGGTCTTCGGCGACATCCTCGCCCGGCCGCTGACAGACCGGATCTTCGTGGGGTCGCGGCCGGCCACCGGCGTCGGCCACGTCCGCTGACCGGAGGCCGCCGCCCGGACCCGGCCGTCGGGTCGGGTGCGCCTGAAGGCGGCGGCGCGTGCCGTCGTCGGGGCGGACAGGGGACGACGACGGACGCCCGCCTCAGGCGGGCAGGCTCCAGTCCACCGGCTGCGCACCGTGCTCCGTCAGCCACGCATTGGCCCGGCTGAACGGCCGCGAGCCGAAGAACCCGCGGTGGGCGCTCAGGGGAGACGGGTGCGGGGACTCGACGACGCCCACCCCGTGTGCACGCAGCGGCGCGGCGAGCCGGCGGGCGTCGGCGCCCCAGAGCAGGGCGACCAGCGGAGCGTCACGCTCGGCGAGGGACTTCACCGCGGTCTGCGTGATCTGCTCCCAGCCGATGCCGCGGTGCGAACCCGGGGAGCCGGCAGCCACGGTGAGGCAGCGGTTCAGCATGAGCACTCCGCGCTCGGTCCACGCGGTGAGGTCGCCGTGCTCGGGTGGGGTGACGCCGAGGTCGTCGGCGAGCTCGCGGTAGATGTTGACCAGGGAGCGGGGGAGCGGCCGGACATCCGGGGCGACGGCGAAGCTCATGCCGATCGGATGCCCCGGCGTGGGGTAGGGGTCCTGGCCGAGCACGAGCACGCGGACGTCGTCGAACCGCTGACGGAAGGCCCGCAGCACGTTCTCCGGGGCCGGCAGGATCTGCTCGCCGGCGGCGCGGCGGGCGCGCAGCTGTTCGGCGACGGCGGCGAAGGCGGCGTCGTGGTCGGCGAACACCCGGGCCCAGCCCGGCTCCAGCGGCGCGATGAGGTCCATCCCGCCAGGCTATCCGGACACGCTCTGCGCTCGCCTGCGGCAGGCCGTCCGGCAGTCCGCGGGCGCGACGGGCTTCCGGTACGTGTGCCGCGCCACGGTGACACGTCCGCCGAGGTGGGGGCGGGGGAACGTACCATGTGGGACATGCCGACGACCCCACGAGACGAGCTCACCCCGCTGGAGCGGGAGGTGCTCGAACTCGAGGACCTGCGCTGGCGGTACCCGGGGGCCAAGGACCAGGCCATCCGCGAACGATTGGGACTGACCCCCACCGCCTACTATCAGATGTTGAACGGCCTGCTTGATCGGGAGGCCGCGCTCGCCTGCAGGCCCCTCCTCGTTCAGCGGCTTCGCCGCAGGCGAGGGACCCGTCGACGTGCCGGACGACCTGCCCGACCGGCCGCCTCTACTTCCCCCACTGTCGCCCAGGAGACCTGATTCACGATGGCCTACACGCCTGATCGCTTCGACGACGTCCCCGAGTACACGGACCAGCGCGGCGCTCACCGCGACCACTTCGAGGGGGCGGCGGCCGCCGGTGCCGGCGTCCGTCCGTTTCTGCTCATCGCCGTGGCCGCCATCTTGGTGGGCCTGTTCGTGGGCGTTGCCCTTCCGTTCCTCCAGCGCGGGGACGACTCCACCACCGCCGACGCCACCGCGTCCGTGACCGCCACTGCGTCCGACGATGCCGCCTCCGCCTCTGGTGACGACGAGCGCGAGGGCACGGCCGCCTCCGAGACGGAGGAGGCGACGAAGTCCGAGGACGCTGAAGAGTCGAAGAAGGCGGAGGCGTCCACGAAGGCAGAGGAGTCCCGCAAGGCGGAGGCGTCGAAGCGGGCCGAGGAGTCGAAGCAGGCCGAGGAGTCCCGCAAGGCCGCCGAAGAATCCAAGCAGGCTGAGGAATCGAAGAAGGCCGAGGAATCGAAGCAGGCGGAGGAGTCCCGCAAGGCGGAGGAGTCGAAGAAGGCCGAGGAGTCCCGCGAGGCTGCCGCCGCTGCCGCTGAGGAGTCCCGTAAGGCGGAGGCGTCGAAGCAGGCCGACGAGTCCCGCGCCGCCGCCTCGCGTGCCGCAGAGGAGTCCCGCAAGGCCGCGGAGGCCCGCGAGGCCGAGGCATCGAAGAAGGCCGAGGCGTCGAAGAAGGCTGAGGCGTCGAAGAAGGCTGAGGCGTCGAAGAAGGCTGAGGCGTCCAAGAAGGCCGAGGCGTCGAAGAAGGCCGAGGCGTCGAAGAAGGCTGAGGCATCCAAGAAGGCGGAGGCATCCAAGAAGGCGGAGGCGTCGGTCAAAAAGAACCGCGTGGTCGTCTACAACGCCACTCGCGTCAACAAGCTCGCCGCCGGCTACGCCGACCGGCTGGAGAAGGCCGGCTTCACCAACGTGACGGCGGAGAACTGGAACGGCTACGGCCTGAGCAGCTCCGCGGTGCTGTACAACCAGTCCTCGTTCAAGGGCACCGCCGAGGCGGTCGCCAAGGAGCTGGGCATCCCGGCGTACCAGACCCCCAACCTGAAGCTGAACGGCGTCGCGGCAGTCATGTTCAAGTGACCGACGCCTGATCCCTGTGCCGGCCCGGCCGGCGCGGATCGCCTCCGGCGCCCCGTCCACCCGCTCTCCGGCGGGCAGGCGGGGCGCTGTTGCGCCGTCAGCGGACCTTTTGCACTCACCGAGCGAGAGTGCTCATAATGGCTTTAGCACTCCGGTGTGCCGACTGCCAGCCGCGTCCCGCGGCAGACCAGGGCGCATGCGGAGCAGGACCTGACAGCGGTGAGGCGCTCCCGGTGGGACGCCGTCCGTCGCGGGCACTGCACAGGTCACCGACCGCTGAGAACGCAGCCGTCCAGAAAGGACATGCAGACATGGCCAAGACCATCGCATTTGACGAAGAGGCACGCCGCGGCCTGGAGAAGGGGCTGAACACCCTGGCCGACGCCGTGAAGGTGACCCTGGGCCCCCGCGGCCGCAACGTCGTGCTGGAGAAGAAGTGGGGCGCGCCCACCATCACCAACGACGGCGTCTCCATCGCCAAGGAGATCGAGCTCGAGGACGCATACGAGAAGATCGGTGCCGAGCTCGTCAAGGAGGTCGCCAAGAAGACCGACGACGTGGCCGGCGACGGCACCACCACCGCCACCGTGCTGGCCCAGGCCCTGGTCCGTGAGGGCCTGCGCAACGTGGCCGCCGGTGCCGACCCGATGGCCCTGAAGCGGGGCATCGAGAAGGCCGTCGAGGCCGTCACCTCCGAGCTCCTGGGCGCCGCCCGCGAGATCGAGACCAAGGAGCAGATCGCCGCCACCGCGTCGATCTCCGCCGCCGACGAGCAGATCGGCTCCCTCATCGCCGAGGCCCTGGACAAGGTCGGCAAGGAGGGCGTCATCACCGTCGAGGAGTCCAACACCTTCGGCCTCGAGCTCGAACTCACCGAGGGCATGCGCTTCGACAAGGGCTACATCTCCGGCTACTTCGTCACCGACGCGGACCGCCAGGAGACCGTCCTCGAGGACCCGTACATCCTGATCGTCAACTCCAAGATCTCCACCGTGAAGGACATGGTGTCCGTCCTGGAGAAGGTCATGCAGTCCGGCAAGCCGCTGCTGATCATCGCCGAGGACGTCGAGGGCGAGGCCCTGGCCACCCTCGTGGTCAACAAGATCCGCGGCACCTTCAAGTCCGTCGCCGTGAAGGCCCCGGGCTTCGGCGACCGCCGCAAGGCCATGCTGGCCGACATCGCGATCCTCACCGGCGGCCAGGTCATCTCCTCCGAGGTCGGCCTGTCCCTGGAGACCGCGACCCTGGACATGCTGGGCCAGGCCCGCAAGGTCGTCGTCACCAAGGACGAGACCACCATCGTCGAGGGTGCCGGCGACGCCGACCAGATCGCCGGCCGCGTCTCCCAGATCCGCTCCGAGATCGAGAACACCGACTCGGACTACGACCGTGAGAAGCTGCAGGAGCGCCTCGCGAAGCTGGCCGGCGGCGTGGCCGTCATCAAGGCCGGTGCCGCCACCGAGGTGGAGCTCAAGGAGCGCAAGCACCGCATCGAGGACGCCGTCCGCAACGCCAAGGCGGCCGTGGATGAGGGCATCGTCGCCGGCGGCGGCGTGGCCCTGATCCAGGCCGGCGCCAAGGCCTTCGACGGCCTGCAGCTCGAGGACGACGAGGCCACCGGCGCGAACATCGTGAAGGTCGCCATCGAGGCCCCGCTGAAGCAGATCGCCCTCAACGCCGGCCTGGAGCCGGGCGTTGTGGCGGACAAGGTCAAGGACCTCCCGGAGGGCAACGGCCTCAACGCCGCCACCGGCGAGTACGAGGACCTGCTGGCCGCAGGCATCAACGACCCGGTGAAGGTGACCCGCTCTGCCCTGCAGAACGCCGCCTCCATCGCCGGCCTGTTCCTCACCACCGAGGCCGTCGTGGCCGACAAGCCGGAGAAGGCCGCCCCGGGCGCCGACGCGGGCATGGACCCGATGGGCGGCATGGGCGGCATGATGTGACCGCCTGCTGACGCCTGACCCGGCCCGCAGCCGGGTCGACCGACGCAGGCGAGGCCCGGCCCCCTCACAGGGGGCCGGGCCTCGCCGCATGTCTGGAGACATTGCCGCTCAGCCAGGTGGGCGGCTTCCCAGCCGGGGCGGCGAAGCGGCAGGAGCGGTGCCTCAGCGCAGCAGGTCGCGCTCCCGGGTCAGGTTGGCCCGTGCTGCCTGCTCCCAACGACGACGGCCGCTCGCCGTCGTGTACAGCCGTTCCGTCGCCAGCAGGTCGTCCAGGACAGCAGAGCGTCCGCGGCGCCAGTCGGGCTCGGCCACGTGGGCGAAGTCCTTTCGGACGAGGGCCACGTAGGCGTCATAGGACTCCGGGTCGCGGCCCAGGACCTCGAGGTCCGCGTCCGAGAGTGCGGCACCTGCGGAGTCCTCTTCGTCCGGCCGGTGGCGGGCTGTGAGCCGCACCAGGCGGGCGGTCTCGGCGATCTCCGCGTCCGGCACGGCCAGCGGCGGTGCGGAGAGCAGGTCCTCGGCCAGACGGGCGGAATCCTCCTCGTCCTGACCGGCGGGGCGGGACGGGTCGGCGTCGTAGACGGCGTCATGGAACCACGCCGCCAGCGGTACGGCACGGGGGTGCGGACCGAGCTCCTCGCCGTCCGTGCGCAGCCGGTCCACGGCCTCGAGGACCGCCAACAGGTGGTCCGGAGCGTGGTAGTGGCGGTGCGGCTGGCTCCACCGGGCCAGCAGGTCTCGGCCGAGCTCTCCGACCGCGGCGGGGTCGGCGGCCGGCCCGGCGGCGAAGAGGTTCTCCCAGCGCCGCAGGAGCATGGGATCCCGACGCTTCGGCCGGCGCCGCGAGGGCACCCGCAGGCCGGAGCGGGTCAGCCGCCGGGTCAGGTCCCGTCCACTGACCGGCACGGCGCCCGCGGCGATCAGCTCGTCGTAGCGGTGGGCAGGCACGTCGTAGTGGTCCAGGTCGAACGCCCGTCGGGTGATCCCTGTGGCCTCGGCGAAGGCGTGCAGCTCCTCGAGGCTGGCGTCCGAGACCAGGTGGGAGAACACCGTCCCATGCGCGGGCCAGACGGGCGGGTCGATGTAGACGGCCATGGAGGCCACCTTAGACCCGCCCGTCGGCCGTCTGCTCAGAAGCGGAACATCGCGGCGTTCGCCTGCTCTGCCTCGGAGTACTGGGCACCGGCCTGGTCCATGGCACGGCGGATGCCGGCCAGGGCCTCCTCCACGCGGGCCTGGGTGCCGCGCCACTCGGTGAGCACGGTCTGGAAGTTCGTGGACGCCTGGCCGCGCCAGGTGTCCTGCAGCTGGCGGAGGTTGGCCTCCATGGCGTTGACCTCGGCCTGCAGCCGGCCGATCGAGCCCTCCACGGCGGCGCTCTTGGCGAACAGGTCCTCGATGTCGATCTGGACGACGGTCATGACAGTCTCCTTGCGTCTCGTCTCCGGCGGCGGGGTGCCGCCGTGACCACCACGCTGACAGAAGGAGGGACCCGGGCGCTCGGCCGGGTCCTGCTGCTGTGGACGGATCAGGCGTTTCGGTCGCCTGTGGAGGAGGGGTCGTCCTGCTCGAGCTCCTCGTCCGGCTCGAAGTCGTCGTCCTCGTCGTCGAAGGCGTCTTCCACGTAGGACCAGGGAAGGTGCACCGAGAAGGTGGCGCCGCCGCCCTCGGTCTCACGCAGTCGCACAGAGCCGTCGTGCTGCGCGACGATCGCGGCGACGATCGCCAGTCCCAGGCCCGTGCCGCCGGTCTCGCGGTGGCGGGAGCTGTCCGCACGGTAGAAGCGCTCGAAGATGCGGTTCGCCTCCTCCTCGGAGATGCCGTGGCCGTGGTCCCGGATCTCGATGACCGAGTCGCGGGCACCCTTGACCTGGTGTCCCGAGGCGTCGGTGGAGCCGGGCAGCACGTCCACGGTGCCCACGGCGATCTCGATCGGCGTGCCGACCGGCGTGTAGCGCAGCGCGTTGGTCATCAGGTTCACGACGACCTGGCGGATGCGGCCCTCGTCGCCGTACACGGTGGCGGAGGTGGCGCGGCCCCCGTCCAGGCCCACCATGGTGACCTCGCGGTCCGGGGCGTTGACCTTCGCATCCAGCACAGCGTCCATGGCGAGCATCTGCAGGTCCAGCGGCTGCGACTCCAGGGCGCGCTGCTCGTCCAGCCGGGCCAGTGTCAGCAGGTCCTCCACCAGCTGGTGCATGCGGGTGGCCTCGGACTCGATGCGGCCCATGGCCGCGGCCACGTCCTCCTCCTTCGTGATGCCGCCGTGCCGGTAGAGCTCGGAGAAGCCACGGATGGTGACCAGCGGGGTGCGCAGCTCGTGGGAGGCGTCCTGCACGAACCGGCGCATGGTGGACTCGGACTGCTCCTTGTCCCGGAACGCGGACTCGATGTGCGCGAGCATCGCGTTGAGCGAACGGGAGAGGCGGCCGACCTCGGTGTCCGGGGGCGCGTTCTCCACACGCTGTGAGAGGTCGCCTGCGGCGATCATGGAGGCAGTCCGCTCCACGCGGTTGAGCGGACGGAAGGCGCGGCGCACCCCCATGTTCGCGAGGATCACCGCGCCGGCGGTGGAGATCAGGCCGATCGTCACCACGAGCGTGGTCACGCGCTCCACGGAGGAGGTCACGGTGCGCAGGGGCAGGGCGACCGCCACGGTGCCCTCACCGCTGCGGAGGCGGTACAGGCGGACGCGCCAGCCGTCGGAGTTCTCGGTGCTGCCGGGGACCTCGAACGCCTCCGAGCCGCGCTGGGTGACCTGCTGCTCGGTGAGGGCGTCCAGGCGGGGGCCGTCCATGTCCGCGGCCACCGGGGTGCTGACCAGCTGGTTGCCCTCGTTGTCCCAGAGCTCGCCGTAGAAGCGCAGGATCGAGTGCGGCGGCGTGTAGTAGCCGCCGGACTGGCCCACCGACGTCAGGTAGATGGAGACGTTGTCACGGTTGGACTGCAGGTCCTCGTCCAGCTGGCGGACGAGCTCGTTGCGGAAGAGCGTGGCCGTGAACAGCGCGGTGAGGGCCACCGTGAGCAGCATCAGTGCGGTGATGAGCACGATGAGCTTGCTGCGCAGCGAGGAGTTCTTCCACGTGTAGCGCAACGAGGCCCACGGGCGGATCCCGGGGCCTCTCGCGGCGCTGAGGCCGGTCATGCGCCTCAGCGCTTGTCCGCGGTGCGCAGCATGTAGCCCACACCGCGCTTGGTGTGGATCATGCGCTCGCGGTCGCCGACGTCGATCTTGCGGCGCAGGTAGGAGATGTAGGACTCGACGATCGAGGCATCGCCGTTGAAGTCGTACTCCCAGACGTGGTCGAGGATCTGGGCCTTCGAGAGCACGCGGTTGGGGTTCATCATCAGGTAGCGCAGCAGCTTGAACTCGGTGGGGGACAGGTCCACCACGTCGCCGCCGCGGCGGACCTCGTGCGCGTCGTCATCCAGTTCGAGGTCGTCCACACGCAGCACGGCGGCGTCGTCCTCGGCGGGAGCGGTGCGGCGCAGCACGGCGCGGATGCGGGCCACCACCTCGTCGAGGGAGAAGGGCTTGGTGACGTAGTCGTCGCCGCCGACGGTCAGGCCGGTGACCTTGTCCTCGGTGCCGTCGCGGGCGGTGAGGAAGACGACCGGGAAGTGGCGGCCGGCTGCGCGCAGGCGGCGGGTGACGGTGAAGCCGTCCACGTCCGGGAGCATCACGTCCAGCACGGCCAGGTCCGGCTGGAATTCCTCGGCGGCCGCGAGGGCGTCGTGCCCGTTCTCAGCGGCGACGACGTCGAAGCCGGCGAACCGCAGGGAGGTTGAGAGCAGCTCGCGGATGTTCGACTCATCGTCCACGACGAGGAGGCGGGCTTCGGGGTTCTTGTTCTGCATGCGTCCAGTGTGGCCCCGGAACCTGGGGGTTGTCTGCACGTCGCCTGCGGGTCTGCCACGGGATTTGTGGGAGGCCTGCGACGACGGTCGCCTGCGCTCCCGGGGCGGCTCGCCCCGGTCGCCGGGCCGGGCGGCGTCGGGCATCGCCGGTCAGAGGCGGGAGCGGCGGATCGCCGCGAGGATGACGTAGAGCAGAAGCAGGGCGAAGCCGGCAGGCATGCCGAACAGTGAGAGCCCGTACAGGGCGGCATGGCTCACAGCGCCGGCGAAATAGCCGACCAGCAGCCACACGAGGGCGATCAGGGAGACCGCGGTGAGCAGCACGCCGACGACCAGGACGCCGGTCAGCAGCGTCGAGCCGGAGCGGCCGGTCGGGCGGGCGGTGGAGTCGTGCTGCGCAGGGGTGGAGGACATGCCGCCCATGGTAGGCCGAGCGGGTATCCTGAGCCGTCAGAGAAGACACGTCCCCTCGTCAACGGGAGCCTTCCCGGCAGGAACGGTCCCACCGATGCCGCGGCCTCGCCGCGCCGGTGTGTTGGACCCCGCCCGCTCCCGGCACGACGGCCACCGTGCACGCCGGAGGACTCGGCGGTGCCGGAGCCGCAGTGGGACGCCACGACGACTGAAGCAGGGAAGTGATCCGATGCCCACCGGACGCATCAAGTTCTACGACGCCGCCAAGGGATTCGGCTTCGCACAGGCGGACAGCGGCGAGGAGGTGCACGTGCCCTCCTCCGCGCTGCCGGCCGGGGTGAAGGAGCTGCGCGCGGGCACCCGCGTCGAGTTCGGCATCGCCGAGGGCCGCCGCGGCCTGCAGGCGCTCTCGCTGCGCGTGCTGGAGTCCGGGCCCTCCTCCGTGCGCAATCACCGTCCGAAGCCGGACGAGATGGCGATGCTCATGGAGGACCTCATCAGGTGGCTCGACCAGACGTCCAACGGTCTGCGCCGCGGCAGGTACCCGCAGCGCGCCCAGGCCGAGAAGATGGCGCAGGTCTTGCGCCGCGTCGCCGACGACCTGGAGGCCTGAGCCGTGACCGAGCAGACCGTGGCAGATGAGGTGCCGCAGAACGGGCAGGTGGCCGAGGAGAAGGCCGCCGGGAAGAGTGCCGCACACCAGAAGGCGGCGGACAATCCGGTGAAGAAGCCGGCCCGTCGCAGGGCCCCGCGCCGCGACGAGGTCCTCGCCGAGGCCATCCACACCGCACGGGCCGGCCTGGCCGGTCTGGCCGAGGACGAGCAGATCGGCGAGCATCGCGGCGCCACCGTGGACGACGACCGCCTCATGACCCACCGCTGGGACGCGAAGCTGCCCGGCTACCGTGGCTGGCAGTGGTATGCCACCGTCGCCCGCGCGCCGCGTTCGAAGCTCGTCACCGTGTGCGAGGTCGGCCTGGCAGCCGGCGAGGACTCGATCGTCGCCCCGGCCTGGGTGCCCTACGCAGACCGCGTCTCCGAGGAGGAGCGCGAGCGCATGAAGGCGGTCGCCGAGGGGCGCGACCCGAACCGCGCAGCCGAGAGCGACGACGAGGAGACGGCCGCGAAGGACGACGGTGCCGAGAAGCCCGCCGATGGGAAGGCCCCTGCCGGCACTGAAGCGGCCCCGGAGACGGATTCGGCCTCCGACGCCGAGGCATCGGAGGCCGAGGACGCTGCGGAGGAACCGACTCAGGTGAGCTGACCGGCCACGTGGTCGATGCAGCCGAGCAGGGCCGACACGTCGTCCGGCTCGATGGCGGCGAAGGTTGCGATGCGCAGCTGGTTGCGGCCGAGCTTGCGGTACGGTTCCACATCCACCACGCCGTTGGCGCGCAGCACCTTGGCGATCGCGGCGGCGTCCACGGCGTCGTCGAAGTCCATGGTGCAGATGACGTTCGAGCGCTCGTCCGGGTTCTGCACGAACGGGGTTGCGACGCCCGAGGCTTCGGCCCACGCGTAGACCCGGGAGGCCGACTCCGCGGTGCGGGACGTGGTGAACTCCAGTCCACCGTTGCCGTTCATCCACTTCAGCTGCTCGTCCAGCATGACGAGGGTGGCCAGTGCCGGGGTGTTGTAGGTCTGGTCCTTGACCGAGTTGTCCACGGCGATGGACAGGTCCAGGAACTCCGGGATCCACCGGCCCGAGCCCTTGATCTCCTGCACCCGGTCCAGGGCCTTCGGAGAGAACAGAGCCAGCCACAGGCCGCCGTCTGAAGCGAAGTTCTTCTGCGGAGCGAAGTAGTAGACGTCGGCCTCGGCCATGTCCACGGTCAGTCCGCCCGCGGCGGAGGTGGCGTCCACGACCACGAGGGAGTCCGCGTCGGCTCCTTCCGGTCGGACGACCGGAGCGAAGACACCGGTGGAGGTCTCGTTGTGCGGCCACGCGTACACGTCCACACCGGCCACCGCTTCCGGGGCGGGACGGGTGCCCGGCTCCGCGGTGCGGATGTCTGAGGATTCCAGAAACGGGGCGTTGTCCGTCGCCCGGGCGAACTTGGATCCGAACTCGCCGAAGCTCAGGTGCTGGGCCTTCGCCCGGACCAGGCCGAAGCTCGCCGCGTCCCAGAAGGCGGTGGAGCCGCCGACACCCAGCACGACCTCATAGCCCTCCGGCGCGGAGAACAGGGTGGAGACGCCCTCGCGGACGCTGCGGACCAGGTTCTTCACCGGGGCCTGACGGTGCGAGGTGCCGAGCAGCTTCGGGCCTGCGGCGACGAGCGCCTCGACCTGTTCGGCGCGGACCTTGGACGGGCCGGCGCCGAAGCGGCCGTCGGCGGGGAGCAGGTGGGCGGGCAGGGTGATGGCGGACGGATCCATGGCCACGGCGGGACACCTCGTCTTCTCTTGCCTGGGGAGCCGGGAGGGGAGAGTGCACGGTGCGCGGGGCACGTGCATCAGGCCATTGTGCTCCGGCCCGCCGGGGGCGTGGTGAACGTGACGACGCGCAGGCGGGCAGCGCTCGCTAGACTGGGGCGGCGCCGAGACGCAGTCCGGACGCGGTGGCAACGAGTTGAGAAGGGCGACGGCGGATGACCGATCTGATCGACACCACGGAGATGTACCTGCGCACCATCCTCGAGCTCGAGGAGGAGGGCATCCCGCCGCTGCGCGCCCGCATCGTCGAACGCCTCGAACACTCCGGACCCACCGTGTCCCAGACGGTCGGCCGCATGGAGCGCGACGGGCTCGTGCATGTCGGCGAGGACCGGCGTCTGCAGCTGTCCGAGCAGGGTCGTGAACGGGCCGTGGCGGTGTTGCGCAAGCATCGGCTCGCCGAGCGCCTGCTGGCCGACGTCATCGGCTTGGACTGGGCCTATGTCCATGACGAGGCCTGCCGCTGGGAGCACGTCATGAGCGACCAGGTCGAGCAGCGTCTGCTCGAGATCCTCGACGACCCCGACACCACCCCGTACGGCACCCCGATCCCGCCGCGGCCGGACCGTCAGTCCGCCGCCGAATGGAGCTCGAGCATGGGGCTGTCCTCCAAGTCTCTTGTGGACGCCGCGGGGGGTCGGGCGACCGTTGCCAGTCTTGCCGAGGCGGTGCAGGCGGATGCGGAGCTGCTCGAGGAGCTGTTCCGGGCCCACATCCGACCGGGCGTGGTGCTGGAGGTCAGTGAGACCTCAGATCCGGAGTACCTGCGTGTGCAGGCCGTGGATGTGGAGGGTGCCCCGGCCTTGGAGTTGGGCCGCGAGACCGCCGCCCACGTGCGGATCGCCACCGGAGCCTGAAGGGCGGCAGCTCACCGGTGCAGGGCCTGAGACTCCGGAGTCGCGGACGGGGGTGCTCCAGCTGCGACTCGGTCTCGATCGTGATGATCGGTCACGGTCTGCGTCGCGGGGGACCGATCGGTCGGTATTTCTCATGATTGCTCCTGACAAGGGGCGATCATGTCTGATCGACGGAAGGGGATGCGACGTTTCGTGATGAACGCGTGACATTCCTGTGACCTTGTGTGTAGCCTGAGCCGGTGCCCGGATGCAGGAGTCGGTCCGGGCGCCCCGTGTCCACACCGTGTGCGTCCTCCGAGTGGACAGCGGGGAGTCACTCGTTTCGACGGCAACCGCCATGGTCGGAGGCTCTGCAGGGAGCGCAGGGATCGCACACGGACATGCTCGGAAGAGGATCACCGTGACTGACAACCTGCACTCGCGCAATGCAAAGCGTTCCGGCCGCACTGCAACCAAGGCGACCGTGGCCGTCCTCGCCGGCGGCCTGGTGGTGGCCGGCGGCGTCGCTCAGGGACAGATCGGCAAGGGCGAGGACAACGTCATGGCCGAGGAGGCCAAGGTCGAGGTCGAGCGCAGCGCGCAGGTGGAGCGTCAGTCCTCCGTGGACGCCGAGGCCGCGGAGAAGGCCGCCGCCCAGAAGAAGGCCGAGCTCCAGAAGAAGAAGGCGGAGGCCGCCAAGAAGGCAGCCGCGAAGAAGAAGGCCGCTGCGAAGAAGGCTGCGCAGGACAAGGCGGCCCAGGAGGAGGCGGCCCAGGAGGCCGCCGCTGAGAAGGCTGCAGCTGAGAAGGCTGCGCAGGAGAAGGCCGCAGCTGACAAGGCCTCTCAGGAAAGGGCAGCCGCCAAGAAGGTTGCCGCCAAGAAGGCTGCCGCGAAGAAGGTCGCAGCTGAGAAGGCTGCGCAGGAGAAGGCCGCTGCCGAGAAGGCGGAGGCGGAGAAGCAGGCTGCCGCCGAGCAGCGCTGGCGCGAGAAGGTTGCCGCCCAGGAGGCCGCGAAGAAGGCCGCCGCCGAGCGCGCCGCTGCCCAGCGTGCTGAGCAGGCCGCCCAGCGCGAGGCTGCTCAGGAGGCCGCCGAGCGCCAGGCCGCTGAGCGTGAGGCCGCTGAGCGTGAGGCCGCCCAGGAGGCCGCCGAGCGTCAGGCTGCCCAGGAGGCTGCCGAGGCCGCTGAGCGTGAGGCTGCCCAGGGGGCTGCCGAGCGTCAGGCCGCGCAGGAGGCTGCCGAGGCCGCTGAGCGTCAGGCTGCCCAGGAGGCTGCCGAGCGTGAGGCCGCTGAGCGTGCCGAGG
>NZ_FUKP01000048.1:0-2080 GCF_900163825.1 Micrococcus lylae
GCTTGGGGGCAAGACTCCCGCTCAACGAGTGTCATCAACGTGATGGCCGGGTACACCTAGACTGGGGCCCGTGTTCAGCCGCAAGAAGACCTCCGAGAAGTCCAGCACTGCCCCGACGCACGGCACCGAGCCGGCCGGCGTCACGGACGAGTCGCCCGCCCGTCGCGACCGTTCCAAGCCCAAGGGTGTGCCGACCCCGCGTCGCAAGGACCAGGAGGCGGCCCGCCGTCGACCGCTGGTGCCTCAGGACCGGAAGGCCGCGAAGAAGGCGGACCGGGAGGCGATGGCCGCCGAGCGCGCGAAGATGCGCCAGGCGCTGGAGACCGGCGACGAGCGGCACCTGCCCGTGAGGGACCGCGGCGCGCAGAAGCGCTTCGTGCGCGACTACGTGGACGCCCGCTGGTCGATCGGCGAGTTCCTGCTGCCGGTGGTGTTCCTCTACATCCTGCTGATGTTCATCCCGGGTCGTGAGTTCCAGCTGGTGCTGATGTACTCGCTGTACGCCCTGGTGGCGCTGGTGATCGTGGACTCGATCATCCTCGGCTCCAAGGTCCGCAAGGCGCTGGAGGCGAAGTTCGGCACGGCCGAGCCGGGCACCAAGATGTACGCGATCATGCGTGCGCTGCAGTTCCGTCGTCTGCGGCTGCCGAAGCCGCAGGTCACGCGCGGCCACTACCCGGCCTGATTCCTCCCGGCCGACGCCGCAGACCCAGGGGCGGTCCCGAGAGAACGGGCCGCCCCTCGGTCTGTCTCTGCCGGCTTCCCGACGACGGCCGCTCCCCCTTCCGGGGCTGCTCTCCGTGGGTGCCGGACCGGCGGGACCGGCCCTCCACCCCCGGGCGGTGAGGCTCAGACGCGCAGGCGCCGTCCCAGGCCGGCGTTGATGCGGCCGGCCCAGAACGGCCCCTCGTAGAGGAAGGCCGTGTAGCCCTGCACCAGGTCGGCGCCGAGCTCGAGGCGCTGGGCCACGTCGTCAGCGGTGGTGACCCCGCCGACGCTGACCAGGGCGACGTCCTTCGGCAGCTGGGTCCGGAGCAGGCGGAGCACCTGAAGGGACCGCTGCTTCAGCGGCGCGCCGGACAGCCCGCCGGCACCGAGTCTCTCGACCTCGGCGGCATCGGTTGTCAGACCCTCCCGGCCGATGGTCGTGTTGGTGGCGATGACGCCGTCCAGCGGCAGCTGACGGGCCATGTCCGCGACGGCCACGATGTCCTCGTCGGCGAGGTCCGGGGCGATCTTCACCAGCAGCGGCAGGTGGCGGTCGGTGACGGCGGCGTCGGCCTCCTGGCGGACGGCGCGCAGCAGCGGCTCGAGGGTGGCGATCTCCTGCAGCTGGCGCAGGCCGGGGGTGTTCGGGGAGGAGACGTTCACGGCGAGGTAGTCCGCGTGCGGGGAGAGCAGGCGGGCGGAGATGCGGTAGTCCGCGGCGGCGTCGGCGAGCCCGACCAGCTTGGTCTTGCCGATGTTCGCACCCAGGACCGGGCGGATCTGGCCGAAGCGCCGCTGAAGGGTGGCGCGGGAGGCGGCCAGGCGCGGGGCGACCGCGGCGGCGCCCTCGTTGTTGAAGCCCATGCGATTGACCACCGCCCGGTCCTGCACCAGGCGGAACAGGCGGGGCTTGTCGTTGCCGGGCTGGGCCTGGGCGGTGACGGTGCCGACTTCGATGTGACCGAAGCCGAGGTCTGCCAGGGCCGTGGTGCACAGGCCGTGCTTGTCGAATCCTGCGGCGAGGCCGAACGGGGACGGGAAGCGCAGGCCCATCACGGTGCGGGCGAGCCACGGGTCCGGGCGGAAGGCGGAGCGGAGCACGGCGGAGGCGCCGGTGCGCTCGGCGGCGCGGATGCCGATCACGCCCTTCTCGTGGGCCTGCTCGGCGTCCATGCCGGAGAAGACGGCGTTGAAGAAGGGCGGGTACGCACGCGGCAGTCTCGAACTCAGCAGGGTCTCGATCCCGGTCTTCACGGAAGGCATCTGCATGTGTGCATCATCCCACGACCTGCCCCGGGCCGCGGCGGCGTGCCGCACCTAGGTGTAGGAGGGCATGACGTTGTTGACACATGCAGGGGCCAGTGAGGCCGGA
>NZ_FUKP01000031.1:0-9725 GCF_900163825.1 Micrococcus lylae
GGAGGTTCTTTTCATCGTCAACGTCTATCTGTCACCAACGTCATGGCCGAGTACAGCTAGACGAGCTCATCGCCCAAGCCCAGGACGGTGTTGCACTGACCACCTGAGCCGGCCGCAATCTCAACCCCGTGTTGCGCCCTCAAAACGCATGTGCCGGGGTCATTGTGGCCGGGCGTGCTCCGGCTCAGCCGCGGAAGGCCGCCTCGCCGGTGAGGGTCTGGCCCACGATCAGGGTGTGGACCTCGTCGGTGCCCTCGTAGGTGCGCACGGACTCGAGGTTGTTGGCGTGGCGCAGCGGGGAGTAGTCGCCGGTGATGCCGTTGCCGCCGAGGATGGTGCGGGCCTCGCGGCAGATCTCGATCGCAGTGCGGCAGTTGTTCAGCTTCGCCAGCGAGATCATGGCCGGGGTGAGGGTGCCGGCGTCCTTCGCACGGCCCAGCTGCAGGGCCAGCAGCTGGCCGGTCTGCAGGCCGGCGGTCATGTCCGTGAGCTTCTTCTGGGTCAGCTGGTAGGCGGAGAGCGGCTTGCCGAACTGGAGGCGCTCGCTCGAGTAGGCGATGGCCTGCTCGATGGAGTCGCGGGCGGCGCCCATGGCACCCCAGGCGATGCCGTAGCGGGCCTCGGACAGGCACATGAAGGGACCACGCAGGCCGGGGTTCTTCGGCAGGATCGCGTTGAGCGGCAGGCGCATGCCCTCGAACGTCAGGTCGCACTGCAGCGAGGCTCGCATGGAGAGCTTCTGGGTGATGGGGGTGGCGGTGAAGCCTTCGGTGTCGGTCGGCACGATGAAACCGCGGACGGTCTCGCCGTCCTTGCCGTCCTTGATCTCCAGGCCCAGGGCTCCGGCGGTGTCCGCGGCGGCGACGTCCTCGTTGGAGACCTTCGCCCAGACCACGCCGAGCTGGGCCACGGAGGCCAGGCCGATCCAGCGCTTGGCGCCGTCGATGACCCACTCGTCGCCTTCGAGGCGGGCGCGGGTGACCATGGAGGCCGGGTCGGAGCCGGCGGTCGGCTCGGTGAGGCCGAAGAAGCCGATGGCCTCGCCCTGGGCCATCTTCGGCAGCCACTCGTTCTTCTGCTCCTCGGATCCGTGCTTGTGGATCGAGGACATGGCGAGCGAGCCCTGCACGGAGACGACGGTGCGCAGACCGGAGTCGCCGGCCTCCATCTCCTGCATGGCGATGCCGTACTCGGTGGCGGTGCGGCCTGCGCAGCCGTAGCCCTCCAGGTGCATGCCGAACAGGCCGAGCTCGGCCATCTCGGGGATGAGCTCGAGGGGGAGGACGGCGTCCTCGAACCACTGGCCGATGTTCGGGCGGACACGGCGGTCCACGAACTCGGCGACCCTGTCTCGAACGGCGATCTCCTCGGGGCTGAGGAGGGCCTCGATGTTCATGATGTCGGTGGGGTGCTTGGGCACGGTTCCTCCTGGCAGGGGCGGCGGCTGCTGCCGCACGGGTGGTCTCACAGCCACTCTAGGTGCGCGCATCCGGCGCTGACAGGGAAACAGGCACGACGACGGCTCCCGCACCTCCGCCGGTGGGCGTCGGTGGGGTGCCCGCTCGCCGCTGACGTCACCTCATGTCCCGATCGGGGGTCGGTCAGATCATTCTGGTCTGAATCGCGCCGCCCTCGAGTGTGGCCGAGAAGGTGAGGCGGGGGTTCAGCGCCCGGCGCCGAGCGAGGCGGAGGCGGGGCAGGCGCCCCGAACCGGCACGGTTCAGCCTCCGGTGCCGGGCGAGGCGGAGGCGGGGGAGCCGTCGTCGTGCTCCTGGAAGACCTCCACGGACGCCTCGACGACGGAGCGCAGGGCGGCGGAGTCGTGGTCCCGGCGCCAGATCATGCGCATGTCCATGGGGTTCGCCGGGCCGGAGAGGCGGACGAAGCGGACGCCGGACTCGTGGTGGGCGTTGTCCCGGACGGTCTCCATGCTGAAGCCGACGCCGTTGCCGGCGGCCACGAGCACGAGCATGGTCCAGGAGTCCGGGGCCGTCTCGGTCACGCGCGGGATCACGCCGGCCGAGAGGGACAGCGAGGTGAAGCGGTGGTGCAGGGCCGCGCTGACACCGGTGGGCAGGACGATCCAGTCCTCGTCCGCGAGCTCGGCGAACGCGACCTCGTCCCGGTGGGCGAGGCGGTGGTCCGCGGGCAGGGCGACGAGGACCTCCTCCCGGCGCAGCAGCACCGAGTCCAGCTCCGGCGGCAGGTGGTCCCAGCGGCCGATCGCCAGGTCCAGGCGGCCGTCCATCACACGGGAGAAGCCCTGGTGGGAGAACTGCGCCGAGTGCAGTTCGAGGGCCAGGCCCGGGTGGTCGGCCTTGACCCGGCGGGCCAGACGGCCGACGTGCCGGTGGTTCGAGGTGCTGGCGAAGCCCAGGCGGATGCGGCCGGTGCGTCCGGCCGCCACGTCCGCCATGACGCGGTCCACGTCTGCGGCGGCGTCGGCGAGGCGCTGCGCGGCCGGCAGGAGGGCGCGGCCGGCGGGGGTGAGGGAGACGGTGCGGGTGGTGCGGTCGAACAGGGCGGTGCCGTAGGCGCGCTCCAGGTTGCGGATGGTGCGGGACAGCGGCGGCTGCGCGATGTGCAGGCGCTCGGCCGCACGTCCGAAGTGCAGTTCCTCGGCCACGGCCAGGAACGCGTGGGCCTCGCGGACGTCCATGGGATGCTCCTCCTGCCTGGCGGGGCGCCGGGGCGCCCAGACTGGGCGCGGCACCGCGCCGATCCATGCGCCGAGGGTAACAATCGGTGCGGATCGGCTATTGGACCTGAGACCGCGGCGGTGGTCTGCTGGAGCGAAGGACGCGGTGTGCCCGGCAGTGTGCCCGGCCCGCCGTCGAGGGACTTCCAGGAGGCGAGGCATGCAGAAGGCGACCGGACAGGACGGCGGCGAGGCGGCCGTCGTCGGGACGGACGGCACGGGGCCGGCGGACGCGAGCGGGCTCACCGGGGACGGCACCGGACCGCTGGCGGGGATCGTGGTGGCGGACCTGTCCCGGGTGCTCGCCGGACCGTACTGCACCATGCTGCTCGCGGACCTGGGCGCGACCGTCATCAAGGTGGAGTCGCCCGGCGGGGACGACACCCGCACCTGGCGGCCCCCCGTGCACGGGGACATGTCCACGTACTTCATGTCCGCGAACCGCAACAAGCACTCCATCGCCCTGGACATGAAGGACCCGGAGCAGCTGGAGCTGGTGCACCGGATCGTGGGCGAGGCCGATGTGCTGGTGGAGAACTTCAAGCCCGGCGGCCTGGCCAAGTACGGGCTGGACGCGGACTCCGTGGCCGAGCGCTGGCCGCACCTGGTGCACGCCTCCATCACCGGCTTCGGCACGGCCGCAGGCGCGCACCTGCCCGGCTACGACATGCTCGTCCAGGGCGTCTCCGGGTTCATGTCCCTCACCGGCGAGACGGACGGCCCGCCGCAGAAGGGCGGTGTGGCGATGATGGACGTGATGACCGGACTGCACTGCGCCGTGGCGATCCTGGCCGCGCTGCGCGAGCGCGAGGGCTCCGGCAGGGGCCAGCACGTGGAGCTCAACCTGTTCATGACCGCCCTGTCCGGCCTGGTCAACCAGACCTCCGCCTACGTGGCCGGCGGTGCCGTGCCGCGGCGCATGGGCAACGACCATCCCAGCCTGTTCCCCTACGGCCCCTTCGCCTGCCGGGACACGGACCTGATCATCTCGGTCGGCAATGACCGCCAGTTCGCCCGCCTGGCTGAGGTGCTGGGGATGCCGGAGCTGGCGCAGGACGAGAAGTTCGCCACCATGTCCGCCCGCAACGAGAACCGCGACGAGCTGCGGGCACTGATGGTGGGGCGCCTCGGCGAGCGGGACGCGCAGCAGTGGCAGGACGAGCTCGTGGAGGTCGGGGTGCCGTGCGCGCCCATCCTCGGCGTGGACGAGGGCATCGCGTACGCGGAGAAGCTGGGGCTGGACCCGGTGGCGGACGCCGGCGGGGTGCCGACCGTGCGCCACCCCGTGGACTACTCCCGCACCCCGGCGCGGCACGTGAAGGCCCCGCCGCACCTGGACGAGGACCGCGAGGCCGTCCTCGCCTGGCTCGAGGGCAGGGGCGCGGACTGCGAGGGCTGACGGCCCGGGCTGATAATCGACGGTTCGTCACAGGACCGCGGAGAATCTCTGCGATCTGGTGACGAACCGTCGATTATCCGGTGACGCGCTGCTCGGTAGCCCCGCCCAGCCGGGCCAGGCGGTCCACGGCGTACGCGTATCCCTGCACGCCGGTGCCGCACAGCACGGCCACGGCCACGCCGGAGATGTAGGAGTGGTGGCGGAACTCCTCACGGGCGTGGATGTTCGTCAGGTGCACCTCCACCACGGGCAGCTCGACCGCGCTGAGGGCGTCGCGGATCGCCACCGAGGTGTGGCTGTAGGCGCCCGGGTTCAGCACGATTCCCGCGTGCTTGCCGCGCGCCTCGTGGATCCAGTCGATGAGCTGCCCCTCGTGGTTGGACTGCCGGCACTCGACCGTCCATCCGAACCGCGCGGCGGTCTCGGCGGCCAGCGCCTCCACGTCGGCGAGCGTCTGCGTGCCGTACTTCTCCGGCTCGCGCGTGCCGAGCAGGTTGAGGTTCGGGCCGTTGAGGATCAGCAGGGAGGCGAGGCTCATGCCGCCAGCTTAGTGCGGTCGCCGCCGGGCACCGCGCCCGCTTCTCGACGCCGGCCCAGCGCGCTTCCCGACGACGGTCCTGCACCTTCCGCACGCAGGTGACCGGTCGTCGTCGGGGAGTCCATCCGCCACATCCACCGCACCGGCCATCGGCATCACCGGCTCGCCCTCCGGCGGCCTGGACTCGATGCCCCACAACGGTGCGGTCATCACCCTGCTCATGGTCTGCGGGATGACCCACCGCGAGTCCTACAAGGACGTCGGCATGGTCACGATCGTGGCGCCGGTGATCGTCACCGCCGTGGTGATCGGTGCGGTCACCTTCCTCGGCATCGCCTGATCCCCGGCAGCTACTGTGGCCGGCATGGAGAACTCCGTGCCGGCCACAGCCCTTCCAGCCCTCGGACTGGGGACCTACAAGCTCACCGGACCCGAGGGGCAGGCCGCGATCGAACGCGCCCTGGCACTGGGATACCGGCACCTGGACACCGCCCAGGCCTACGGCAACGAGGCCGTGGTGGGGGCCGCCCTGCGTGCTGCCGGAGTGCCGCGGGAGGCGGTGCAGGTGACCACCAAGCTCACCGCGGACGCCTTCGGCCCCGCGGACCGGGTCCGAGCCTCGCTGGAGGGCTCGCTCGAGCGGCTCGGCCTGGACCGTGTGGATCTTGTGCTCATCCACTGGCCGAATCCCTGGCGCACCGCGCAGGAGGGAACCTTCCGCCAGACCGCCGCAGCGCTCGCCGGCATGGTCGGCGACGACGGCCCGGCCGCCTCCTGGGGCGTGTCCAACTTCCTGTCCGAGCACCTCGAGACCCTCGCGGCCGACGGCCTGCAGGCGGCGGTGAACCAGATCCAGGTGGACGCCCTGGTCCAGCAGCGGTCCGTCCAAGAGGCGACGCGCGCCCACGGTGCCGCCGTGGTGGCCCACACGCCGCTGGGACGCGGCGGGAAGCCGTTCGAGGTGCCGGCCGTGACCGCAGCCGCCGCGGCGCACGGGGCCACCCCCGCGCAGGTGCTGCTGGCTTGGCACCGGCAGTCCGGGCGCGTGGCCATCCCGCGCTCCAGCTCCGCCGCGCACCTGGCCGAGAACCTCGCCTCCCTGGAGCTCGAGCTCACCGCAGACGAGCTGGCGGCCGTGGACGCCGCGGACTCCGGGCGGCCAGCCCGCCAGGACCCGCTCGAGTTCGGGATCTGAGGAGCGCCGCCGCGCTCCGGTGCCGCGGACGGAGGCGAGCGGACGCCGGAGGTGGGCGGCCGTCGTCGGGAAGCCGCCTGCCGGGTGGACGGACGGAATACGTCGGGCGCTGAACCGGGGGGCATCCGGGGCCGTCGTCCGTCAGCCTTGGAATAGACCGGGCGGGGCATCCTGTTGCCGCCTGACAGAACGCGCCGGACCGTGACCGCGTCCGCGGCGGACGCCGGCGAGAACCCGTCCGAAAGGATCCCTGCCATGGCCACCACCGACCTGACCCTCGAGTCCTTCCAGCAGACCATCGCCGAGAACGACACCGTCCTGGTGGACTTCTGGGCCGAGTGGTGCGGCCCCTGCAAGCAGTTCGCCCCGGTCTTCGAGGCCGCCTCCGAGCAGCATGACGACGTCGCCTTCGTGAAGGTGGACACCGAGGACCAGCAGCAGCTGGCCGCGATGGCCGGCATCACCTCGATCCCAACCCTCATGGCATTCCGTGGCGGCGTGCTCGTCTTCTCCCAGCCCGGCGCCCTCCCGGCTCCTGCCCTGGAGGACCTCGTGCAGCAGGTCAAGGGCCTGGACATCGAGGAGGTCCGTCGCATGGCCGCGGAGCAGGCGGCGAAGAACGACGCCGCCGCCCAGGGTGGTCAGGCCCAGGGCGGTCAGCCGCAGGCCTGAGGCGCGCGGCGCTCTGAAAGGGGAGCAGCCGTCGTCGTGGCGGTGCGGCCCTGCGCCGGGGCTGCCTCAGCGCCCCTCGAAGGCCCCCTGCCGCCACTGCTGCGCCAGCCACGGGCTGAACGCGGCGGGCACGGCGGCCAGGGCGGCGGTGAGGTCCGCGACCTGCACCCACTCCCATTCGGCGACCTCGTCCCACACCGGGGCGGGGTCGCCGTCCGTCTGCGCCCGGAACACCGGGCAGATCTCGTTCTCCTCCACGCCGGCGGCGTCCACCGCGCGGTAGCGGAAGTCCGGCAGCACCGGCTCCACGGAGTGCACCGGCACGCCCAGCTCCTGGACGGCGCGCCGCCCGACGGCCTCGGCCGGCGTCTCCTCCACGCCCGGGTGTCCGCAGAACCCGTTGGTCCACACGCCGGGGAAGGTCTTCTTCGCCAGGGCACGCCGGGTCAGCAGGAACCGGCCGTCCGGGCCGTACACGTGGCAGGAGAAGGCCAGGTGCAGGGGCGTGCCCTCGTTCTGGTGCCGGTGCACGGTGGCCTTCGGCTCGGTGCCGGCCGGGGTGCCGTCCTCGGCCAGGAGCACGACGACCTCCTCCGCGTCCCGGTGGCCGTCCCGTGTGCCGCCCTGCTCGGACGTCTGCGGAACGGCGTGCGGGTCGGCGGCGGCAGGATCGGGCTGTGCGGCGCAGGAGGTCATGCGGTCATTCTGTCAGGCCGGTGAGCCCGGCGGTCGGCGGCGGCGTCCTGGGCCCTGACCTGGGCGGAGGCCGGCGCGCCGCACGGCCGCCGGACCTGGTGCCGGGGCTGCCGTCCGAGCTGGTGCCGAGGCTTCCGAACGGCGACCCGTGGCCGACGTGACCCAGGTCACCCACGCGATGGTGTGCCGTCACATCCAGCGTACAGTGGCCCAATGTGCCCGGCTCGGGACCCCGGGCACGCGCGCCGCCGGCAGGGGGAATCCGGCGAGGACGCGCACCGTGAATGCACCGAAGCTGAACGAAGAGAAGAACGGAAGAGAGACGAGATGACCCGCATCGCCCGCACCTCACGCGCCGCCGCCCTCGGCGCCGCCGCCCTGCTCGCCCTGACCGCCTGCGCCGGTGAGTCCCAGGACGCCGAGCAGGAGACCGCCGACCAGTCGGCCACCCAGTCCGAGTCCACCTCGTCCGAGGGTGGCGAGGGCGCCGCCCCGCAGGCCGAGGAGGTCTCCTTCTCCGCCGGCGACTGCCTGACCAACGATCCGGGCGCCCGTGACGTGGGCACCTTCGAGAAGGTCGACTGCGACGACGAGCACAACGCCGAGTACCTCTGGGCCGTGCCGGAGAAGGGCGAGGACGACACCACCGACACCGAGTCCGTCTGCCGCACCACCGGCGCGAAGGCCGGCAAGCAGCTCGACGTGACCGTCTCCGCCACCGAGCTGCGCAACTCCGCCGACGGCTCCCAGCACTGCCTCGTCTACGCGGTGTCCGACGGCTGGGAGGGCCAGATCGTGGACCCGTCCACCACCCTCGAGGACGCCCAGGCCGAGGCCGACGCCTGAGCCGGACGCACGGGAAGGGCCCCGCGCCGTCAGTGTGACGGGGCGGGGCCCTTCCGTCTGCCAGGGCGAGGGCCCACCCCGGGCGGGCCGTCAGGCGGCGGCGAGGGGCCGTCGTCGCGCCTCGGCCACGATGTTCTCGGCCATGGACGGGAACACCAGGGCGTGGAACGGCAGGATGGCCGTCCAGTAGGCGCGGCCGACCAGGCCGGAGGGCATGAACACGGCCCGCTGGCGGTAGACGCAGCCGCCCTCGGTGCGCTCGACGCCCAGCTGCAGCCAGGCCCGTCCGCCGGCGCGCATCTCGGCGCGCAGGGTGAGCAGGCGGCCGCGGTCGATGGACTCCACGCGCCACCAGTCCACATGGTCGCCGAGGCGCAGGCGCTCCGGGTCGCGGCGGCCGCGGGACAGCCCCGGCCCGCCGATCAGCTTGTCCATCCAGCCGCGCATCCGCCACAAGAACGGGGTGGAGTACCAGCCGTTCGGGCCGCCGATGGACTCGAGCACGGGCCAGAGTTGCTCCGGGGAAAGGTCCGTCTCCTTCTCCCGCTCGTCCGTGTAGACGGTGGAACCGGCCCAGCCCGGGTCCGCGGGCAGGGGAGCGGCCGGGTCCCGGCCGACGCTCTGGTCCGCATCCCAGGTGACCTCGAGCGGCCCCTCCTGCTCGCGGGCCAGCGCCCGGCGGACGGCCTCCTTGTAGGAGGTGAGACCTCCGGCGGGGTCCGGGACGATCTCGGCCACGGTGTGGTCGTCCGTGACGGCGTCTTCGGCCAGCGACGCGGCCAACGGCATGGCCACGCCCACCGGGATGGGGGTGACCAGTCCGATCCACACGCCGGACAGGCGCATGGCGGGCAGCGGCAGGGCGATCACGCGCCGGCGGCCGAGCTCAGCGACCTCCGTGTAGTCCGTGAGCATGGACGCGAAGGTCTGCGGGGTGCCGCAGCCGATCTGCCCGCGGGCCTGCACCGGGGCCTCGAGGGCGCACGCGTGGACGAGGTAGTGCAGCACGTCCCGGATGGCGATCGGCTCCACCCGGTTCCCCAGCCAGGAGGGGCCCGGCATGATCGGCAGGCGCTCGGTGAGGTGGCGGATCATCTCGAAGCTGGTCGAGCCGGAGCCGATCACGATGCCGGCCTCGAACGTCAGGGTGGGGACGGAGGACTCCTCGAGGCGGCGGGCCACGAGCTCGCGGGAGCGCATGTGGTCCGAGAGCTCCTCCACGGGCCGGTCCGGGTGCAGGCCGGAGAGGTAGACCAGCTGGGCCACGCCGGCGGCCTCGGCCGCGGTGGCCACGGTGTCCGCGATGGACTGCTCGCGCTCCACGAAGCCGGCCCCGCCGCCCATCGAGTGGACGAGGTAGAGGACCGTGTGGATGTCCTGCATGGCGGCCAGCACGTCCTCGGGATCGGAGAGGTCGCAACGCACGATCTCCACATCGGAGCCCCAGGGGCGGTCGGCGAGAGCGTCGGTGTTGCGGGCCGCGGCGCGCACCGTGAAGCCGGCGGCGAGCAGCTCCGGGATGAGACGGCCGCCCACGTAGCCGGAGGCGCCGGTGACGAGCACGCGGCGGCCGTGGCCGCCGGGGAGGCGGAGCTGGAGGGGAAAGGAAGGGGTCATGCCGAACACGCTAGGTGTAGGAGGGCATGACGTTGTTGACACATGCAGGGGCCAGTGAGGCCGG
>NZ_FUKP01000011.1:0-15322 GCF_900163825.1 Micrococcus lylae
GGAGGTTCTTTTCATCGTCAACGTCTATCTGTCACCAACGTCATGGCCGAGTACACCTAGGGTGGAGCGCATGACCCAGGACACCCCCGCCGCCGAGACCAGCCCCAGCCTCGACCAGCTGAAGGAGCTGGTCCCGTACCTGAGCCGCTGGCTCGCCACCCAGGTGGAGGTGCAGCAGGTGCCCGGCGCCCAGGTGGCCATCCGCTTCCGCGACGAGCTGGTGCTCTCCGAGGCCTACGGCGAGGCCGATCAGGCCACCGGCGAGGTGCTCACCACCGACCACCTGTTCCGTGTGGCCAGCCACTCGAAGACCTTCACCGCCGTCGCCGTGATGCAGCTCGTGGAGGCCGGCCGCCTCCGTCTGGACGACACCGTGGCGGACCTGCTGGACGACTACGCCGACACCCCGCTGGCCGGCGCCACCGTCCGCGAGCTGCTCAGCCACACGGCCGGCGCCATCCGCGACGGCGTGGACGCCGACTTCTGGCAGCTGGACAAGCCGTTCCCGGACGCCGAGGCCCTGCGCGCGACCGTGGCCGAGCACGGCGCCACCTACCAGCCGCAGGAGCACTTCAAGTACTCCAACATCGGCTACGGCGTCCTCGGGGCGATCATCGAGCGCCTCACCGGCGCCGACTACGTCACCCACATGACCTCGGCGGTGCTCGCGCCGCTCGGCCTGGAGCGGACCAGCCCCGAGCTCGCCGAGGCCCAGGAGGAGAGTTCCCCGCGCCTGGTCACCGGGCACTCCCGCCCGCACGGCCGCAACCGCTCCCGGGTGGCGGTCGGCAACCCGACCACCGGCGCGCTGGCCGCCGCCACGGGCTTCGTGTCCACCGCGGAGGAGCTCAGCCGTTTCTTCGCCTCGCTCACCGTCGGCAGCGGCGGCCTGCTCACCGACCGCAGCCTGCGCCTGATGCAGCGGCCCGAATCCACCGTCCCGCGCGGCGGTGAGACGGGGACCTATGGCCTCGGCATGATCGGGACCACGGTCGGCGAGCGGAAGACCGTCGGCCACTCCGGGGGCTTCCCCGGCCAGATCACCCGCACCCTCGTGGACCCGGACGGCGGCCTCACCATCTGCGTGCTGACCAACGCCGTGGACGGCCCGGCCGAGTCGTTGGCCGTCGGCCTGGTCGAGCTGATCGACCTGCTCACCACCGCCCCCGCCACCTGGCAGAAGCTGCCCGAGGGCGTCACCGAGGAGGACCTGAAGCGCCTCACCGGCCGCTACTGCTGCCTCTGGGGCGAGACGGACGTGGTGTACGGCGGCGGCCGGCTGCTCATGCTCGACCCGACCGTCTCCACGCCGCTGACCGCCGCGCAGGAGCTGCGCGCTCTGGACGCCACCACGCTGCGGGTGCAGGACAAGGACGGCTTCGGCGCCTCCGGCGAGCAGATCCCCTTCGACGTGGACGAGGATGGCACGGTCACCCGCATGCGCATCACCGGTGTCAGCAGCTGGCCGGAGGAGCAGTACCTCGCCCGCCGCGGCGCTACCCTGATGCCATGAGCGCGCCGCACCCCACCGTCACCACCGGACTGTTCCTGCTCCTGCTGCAGGAGGACGGACGCCCCGAAGCCCTGGGCCAGTACACCGGCTACGGGCTGGCGGGCGCGATGCTCGCGGACCTCGCCGCGGCCGGCCGTGTGGATGTGGCGGACGAGGGGCACCTCATCCAGGTCACGGACCCGACGCCCACCGGTGACCCGCTGCTGGACGAGGGCCTGACCCGGTTCCTCGGCCATGACGGCAAGCGCGTCTCGATCGCGCTGACCACCATCGGCCGCACACTCGAGCACGCCGTGGGCGACTACCTTGCCGAACGCGGCGTCGTGGAGGTCGAGGAGGGCGGCTGGCTGGGCCTGAAGCCCCGCCGCTACCCGGAGGCGGACGGCTCCATGGAAGCGGAGCTGCGCGAGGGACTCATCGAGGTGCTGCGCGGCGCCGAGCCGACCCTGCAGCAGCACGCGATGCTCGGGCTCATCAGCGCCCTCGAGATCCCCACGGCCGTCTTCGACAAGCAGGACACCGGTCTGACCAACCGTGAGCTCAAGGCCCGCGCCGCCGAGCTGCGTGAGAGTGCCGGTCCTGCGGTCGCCGGCGTCTCGCGTGCCGTGCGTGCCATGCACGCCGCCGTGATGACCGGGGCCCTGTCCGCCAACGTCAGCGACCGCTGAGGGCCTGAACCGCGGGCCCACCCGCACACCGACCGCTGCAGAGGAAGGTGCCATGCAGATCCGAGACCTGAACGACCTGAGAGCCGACCTGTTCGGCCGGGAAGTGGTGGAGGCCACGGCCCGGCGGCCGGTGGCGAACATCGTGGCGACCGTGCTGCTCTTCCTGTGGCCGATCGGGGTCGTCGGCGGGATCCTCATGATGGTCCTGGGCCGGAACGAGCCGACGCTGCCCGCCACGGGTGCGGTCATGATCGGCGTCGGCGTGCTCCTGCTGGCCGCGGCCTTGCTGCTGCGCCGCCATGCCCGCACCGCGCCCTGGCATGTGTGGCGGCTGGATCCGCAGGGCATCACGGTGGCCGGCGTGGGCCCGCTCCCGTGGGAGTACGTCGGCCCGCCGGAGAGGCGCCTGGTCCGCGCGGCCTACTCGGACGGACAGGAGCTCGGCTGGTGCCTGCCGCTCACCCAGGAGGGGATCGCCTGGATGCAGACGCTCGACGACGGCTGTCGCCAGGTCTTCGATCCCTCGCTCCGTCCGCGGCTGATGGTCATCGGCCGGCGGCGGCCTCAGGTGGTCCGCCTGATGCCGATGCGCGATGCGGACATGGGCGACTGGGTCGCCGTGGTGGGCGAGGCCTGGGAGCGCTTCGGCGGTCGGTGACGTGCAGGCACCTGCGGGGTGCCGTCGTCCGCGGACGCGGACGCTTCTCTCAGTCTGGTGTTCGGGGTTGCGCCGGTCCTGCGACCGGTCCGCGCCAATGTCACGGCCCGGTCACGATCCGCTGTGCGGGCGGCAGGACTGGACTGATGTGACCTTGTCCTGGCTAAGGTAAGGCAAGGTGGGTCCGCACACAGCGTGGTCCCTCAGCTCACAAGACGGCCCGCACGAGGGGAAGGACCGAACAGATGACGTTCACCGAGAAGACCGAGCTCCAGGACAAGGTTGAGCGCCGCCACGGAGCCAAGGCCTGGGCCGCGCTCGGCGTGGCCGCACTCATGTTCACGGCTGCCTGCAGCGACGGCGGGGACACCCCCGGCGACGATGGCGACGCGAGCAAGGACGCGCAGGTCGAGGAGACGGTCGACGAGAAGGACGACGACCAGAAGGACTCCGACGAGGACCAGAAGGACTCCGACGAGGACCAGAAGGACTCCGACAAGGACGAGAAGGACTCCGACAAGGACGACAAGGACTCCGACGAGGACGAGGACGAGGACGACGACGACCGGGACGACGACGCGTCGGGCGCCGAGGAGGAGCTCCGCGAGGCCCTCGAGGACCAGGAGACCTGGACGGAGCAGAAGGCCACCATGCGCGTGGACGCGTCCGAGGAGCAGATGCAGAAGATCGTGGATCTTCTCTCCGAGTCCGACGAGAACATGACCGAGCAGGACCGCAAGTCCCTCGAGGACGCCATGGACATGGTCCGCGAGGTGTCCGTGGAGTTCCAGGCCCGCTCCACCACGGACGCCCCGCTGGCGGACACGAAGGACCTCACCGGCCTCGACTGGTCCTTCGTGGCCGATCTGGGCAACGGACGCTCCGTGGAGATGATGGAGGTCGGCGAGTCCGAGTACTTCCTGCGTGCCGACGTCCTGGAGATCCTGCGTTCCATGGGCTCGGACGGCAAGCAGCAGGCCGAGCAGCTCGAGCAGTCGTTCAGCGACGTCCCGAAGGAGCAGGAGTGGATCGTCGACTTCGTCAAGGGCTCCTGGCTGGGCCTGGACAAGGCCCTCGGCTCCGAGTTCGACAAGGCCGTCTCTGAGGAGACCAAGCGCATCGAGGACGAGGCCGGGGACCAGAAGTCCGCCGACTTCGCACTGGACTACGCCGACGTCGAGAAGGACGGCGACGAGACCTATGTGATGAACGTCAAGCTCAAGGAGATGCTCGAGGACAACCCGGAGATGCTGGAGTCCGCCTCGGCCTCCACCTCCGAGTTCGACTCCGCCGAGTCGTCCTCCCCGTCCACTGACTCCTCCGCAGACGTGGACGAGGTCCTCGATTCCCTGAACGACAACACGTTCCCGGTGACCTTCACGGTCAAGGACGGCAAGGTCACGGCCGTGGAGATGGACGTCATGGACATCCTCGACGTCATCGAGCCTCCGGCCGACGCCGAGGAGGACGAGGTCAAGACCTTCGAGGAGATGAAGGAGGCCGAGCTGCCGATCTCCGTGGAGCTCTCGGACAAGGCCGACAGCCTCGAGGTCCCGAAGGACGCCGTGGAGCTGACCGAGGAGGACTTCGAGAACGCGTTCGGCGCTCAGAACGGCTCCGGCTCGGGCTCTGACTTCGATTCGGGCTCCGGTTCCGACTTCGACTCGGACTCTGACTTCGGCTCCGGCTCCGACTCGGGTTCCGACTCTGACTTCGGCTCCGACTCGGATTCCGACTCGGATTCCGACTCCGACTCGGACTCCTGATCGGACTCCCCGCCAGGCCTTTCTGGCACTGACACGAGATCGCCCCGGGACCACGGTCCCGGGGCGATCTCGTCTGCCGTGCTCCCGTCCCGGGGCTACGTGGCCTCGGCGTAGGAGCGCACCTGCGCGACGGTCAGCGGAAAGGTGACCGGTGCGTCCGGGAAGAGCAGCCGGCCTGCAGCCTCGGCCGCCTCAGCCGCCAGCCTCCCGGCGCTGTCCGCCTCGTGAGTCGGGCCGTGCAGCACCACTTCATCGTGGACGAAGAACACCAGCTGCGTGCCCGGTGCCTCGTTGTGCAGCCTCCGGCGGAGCTCGCCCATCCAGCACAGGGCCCACTCCGCCGCGGTGCCCTGCACCACGAAGTTGCGGGTGAAACGCCCGGCCGCGCGGCGCAGGGAGCGGGCCCGTGACTCAGCAGCCCGGGTCTGTCTGTCCGCCACCGCGTCCAGCCAACGCTGCTCCGGCTGAGGGGACCACCGGCCGAGCCATGTGCACACCTGGTTGCCGGACTCTCCCATGGCGGCGGCGCGCTCGAGCAGGCCGATCGCCTGCGGGTAGAGCCGGCGCAGATGGGGGAGCAGGGCGGCAGAGTCGCCGGTGGTGGAGCCGTACATGGCACCGAGCAGGGCGATCTTCGCACGAGAGCGGTCGTCCAGGGCGGTTCCCCGGGTCCGCCCCTGCTCGGCCACCTCACGGTAGAGGTCCTCGGCGGTGCCGGCCCCGGCGAGGGCAGGGTCTGCGGACATGGCGGCGAGGATGCGCGGCTCCACCTGGGAGGCGTCGGCCACGGTGAGAACGTGGCCAGGGTCTGCGCGGACGGCGTCCCGCACCACGGCGGGCACCTGCATGGCGCCGCCGCCGTGGGCGGCCCACCGTCCGGTGACCACCCCGCCCACCAGGTAGCGGGGATGGAAGCGTCCCTCCTTCACCCAGCTGTCCAGCCAGTGCCAGCCGTTGGCGGTGTGCAGTCGGGAGCGGGCCTTGTACTCCAGCAGGGCCTCGAGCATCCGTGCCCGCTCCTGACTGAGGGTGCCGCCGGAATCGATCCACTGCTTCAGGTCCGACTGACGTGTGGAGTCCACGGTGACGCCGGCGTTCTGCAGCGCCCGCAGCAGAGACGGCGGGGAGTCCGGATTCAGGCCGGGGGCCCCGAGGTCCTCCGCCACCTGCTCGGCCAGCTCCTGCAGTCGGGCGGGACGCTCACCCTCGGCCGGGCGGGGGCCGAGGATGTCAGTGAGCAGCGCGTCGTGCACTTCCGCGTCCCAGGGCAGGCCCGCCGTGTGCATCTCCTCGGCGATCAGCGCGCCCTGGGACTCCGCGGTGACCAGCATCCACAGCCGGTCAGGGCGGGCCGAGCCGCCGATCGCCTCCCGCTGACGGCGGGCCTCGGCAGCGAGCGTCGGGGCGTCGGGCACCCCCGGCGAGGCATCCGCGGTCAGGTCGAAGAACGCGTCCTGCTCCGGTCCACGGCGTGGGGGCGCGGCAAGGGGGTCCGCTGGGACGTGCACGGGAATCTCGACCACCGGGGCGTAGGAGACCTGCGCTCCGCCGGCCGTGGCCGCGGTCCTGAGGATCCGCTGGGAAAGGGAGAGGTCCCAGGCGCGGCGCACACGCAGTCCGGCGTCGAGCCAGGTGCCGTACTCGGCACCGACCGACGCCAACACCCAGCGGATGTGGTCCGCAGGCAGACGGAGGCGGCCGGGCAGAGTGTCCACGAGCCCGGCCACGGCCCCGGCGGAGCAGGAGTCCAGGGGAGCGGCGTCGCTGCCGTCCACGTCCAGGGCCCACCAGGTGCCGGGCGTGCCGGCGGAGGCGGGAGCGGGACCCAGGACGACGAGCATGAGCCTCATTCTGCCCCGGAGCCGGGCGGGGGAGGGGAATCGGGCTGCTTGCACGCCCGCGGACGCGCAGAGCACACTGTGCCGATGCACCGGCGCGCAGCGGGCCGCCGGGCGCAACCCTGAGAGGATCCACCATGACAGCGACCAGGTCCGGCGGCGCCGCGACGTCTCGCCTCAACGCCAAGGTGGTCGGCATCTCGGTCGCCGCCGCGCTCGGCGGCTTCCTGTTCGGCTTCGACACCTCCGTGATCAACGGCGCCGTGGACGCGCTCGCAGGGGAGTTCGGCCTCGGTGCCGGCCTCACGGGCTTCGCCGTCTCCTCGGCGCTGATCGGCTGCGCGCTGGGCGCCTGGTTCGCCGGGCCCATCGCCAACCGCCGCGGCCGCGTGCCCGTGATGGTGATCGCCGCGATCCTCTTCCTGGTCTCCGCCATCGGCTCGGGCCTGGCGTTCGGCGTGGTGGACCTGATCATCTGGCGCGTGGTCGGCGGCCTGGGCGTGGGCGCCGCGTCCGTGATCGCTCCGGCGTACATCGCGGAGGTCAGCCCGGCCCATGTGCGCGGCCGCCTCGGCTCGCTCCAGCAGCTGGCGATCGTCCTCGGCATCTTCGCGGCGCTCCTGTCCGACGCACTGTTCGCGGCGATGGCCGGAGGTGCGGCGCAGCCGTTCTGGTTCGGCATCGCCTCCTGGCGTTGGATGTTCATGGCCGAGGCCGTGCCGGCCATCCTGTACGGCGTGTTCGCCCTGAGGCTGCCGGAGTCCCCGCGTTATCTGGTCGCCCGCGGACGCACGGACGAGGCGGCCGAGGTCCTGCACGAGTTCACCGGCGTGGACCGCGTGAACCTGATGATCGAGGACATCCGGCGCTCACTGGACTCGGAGCGCCGCGAGTCACTGTCCGACCTGCGCGGCCCGCTGGCGGGGCTGCAGCCGATCGTGTGGATCGGCATCCTGCTCTCGGTCTTCCAGCAGGCCGTGGGCATCAACGTGATCTTCTACTACTCCACCACCCTGTGGCGGTCGGTGGGCTTCGGGGAGTCGGACGCCCTCACGGTCTCCGTGATCACCTCGGTCACGAACATCGCCGTCACCTTCGTCGCGATCGCCCTCGTGGACCGCGTCGGCCGCCGCCCCATGCTGATCGCAGGCTCGGCCGGCATGACGGTCAGCCTCGGTCTGATGGCGCTGGCCTTCTCCTTCGCCCAGTCGGACGGTGCCGAGTCCGTCTCCCTTCCGGAGCCGTGGGCCACCGTGGCGCTGGTGGCCGCCAACGCCTTCGTGGTGTTCTTCGGCGCCACCTGGGGGCCGCTGGTCTGGGTGCTGCTGGGCGAGATGTTCCCGAACCGCATCCGCGCCGGCGCGCTCGCCGTGGCCGCCGCCGCACAGTGGGCCGCGAACTTCGCCGTCTCCACCACGTTCCCGTGGCTGGCGGACATCGGCCTGACCCTCGCCTACGGCGTGTACGCGGTCATGGCGGCGCTGTCCCTGGCCTTCGTGGCGGCCTTCGTCCCCGAGACCAAGGGGAAGACCCTCGAGGAGATGAGCGACGTCGTCGTGCGCTCCCCGGGGCAGCGGCGCGCGGTGCGCGCCCAGGCGGAGCAGGACCTGCGCGGCTGAGCCGCCCCCTGCACGACGACGGCCCCCTCCTTCCCGGGAGGGGGCCGCCGTGCGTCGGGGGCGGGTCGGCCACAGGCCGATGAGGCCGCTCAGGCGGGGCCGGGGCGCTCTCCGGGGGCCGGGCGGCCGTCGTCGGGGCCCGAGGCGGGGGACGTGTTGTGCGTGGCGGGGTCGGCCGCCGCACGCGCCTCGGCCTCCTCGTCCCCGCGGCGTTCCAGGTCCTCGACCTCGTCCTCGGAGTCGCCGGTGAGGCGGTCTCCGGCGATGCGGTCGACGATCAGGGCGATCGCGCCGTCGCCGGTGACGTTGGTGGCGGTGCCGAAGGAGTCGATGGCGATGTAGGTGGCCACCATCAGCGCCACCTGGGGCTCGGTGAAGCCCAGCATGGAGGACAGCAGGCCGGAGGCTGCCACGATCGCGCCGCCGGGCACGCCGGGGGCCGCCACCATCGTCACGCCGAGCATGAAGATGAAGCCGATCATCAGCGGGACGTCCACGGAGCCGCCGGACAGGATGATCACCGCCAGGGAGAAGGAGACGATCTTCACGGTCGAGCCGGCCAGATGGATGGTGGCGCACAGCGGGACCACGAACGAGGCGATCGGGCGGCGCACGCCGGTCTTGATGGACTGGCGCAGGGTCACCGGGATGGTCGCGGCCGACGACGAGGTGCCCAACGCGGTGGCGTAGGCCGGGAGCATGGTGGCCAGGGCCTTGAACGGGTTCTTCCCGGCCACCGCCCCGGCAACCAGGAACTGGATGAGAAGCAGCACCACGGTGAGGCCGAAGACCAGCAGGATCACGCCGAGGAAGGTGGAGATCACCTGGAACACCTCGCCGGCCTCGGTCATGTTCAGGAACACGCCGAAGATGTACAGCGGCAGCAACGGAACGATGATCGCCGCCACGAGCCGCTCGATGATCGCGCGCAGCTCCACGAAACCGGCGTGCAGGGTGCCCTTGGGCAGCAGGGTCATGCCGACGCCCAGGACGAAGGCCAGCAGCAGGGCCGCCATGACGTCGAACGGCGGGGTCATGGCGATCTCGAACGCCGGTCCGGTGAGGGCGTCCTCCGGGTTGGCCATGTCCGTGAAGGATCCCGGGGTGAGGATCAGCGGGAACACCAGCAGGCAGACGGCCAGCGCCATCCCACCGCCGAACAGGGTCGAGCCATAGGCGATGCCTCCGGTGAGGGCCAGCCACTTGCCGGCACCGCGGCCGAGGTCGCCGATCGCCGGGGCGACGAGGGCCAGGATCAGGACGGGGACGATGAAGCCGAGGAACGCGGAGAAGACCCCGTTGAAGGTGGCGAAGACGACGACGAGCCAGTGCGGTGCGACGAGGCCGACGAGCACGCCGAGCACGATGGCGATGAGGACCCGGGGCAGCAGCCCGATGCGGTGCAGAACAGACATGGCGGCCACCCTACCCACCTGTGACCCGGAACACCATATTTTGTTCAACACATCGCCTGCGGGGCGGCCTGGCCTGCCGTGGACGCCATGCGCCGGTGCCCATGCGGCTGATGTCTCTCGGCTGAGAGCTTCCTGGTAGCGTGACCTGAGCGACACTCCGTGTGCCGGGTCCGGGGCGTCGGTCCCGCATGAGGAACCCGGCCATGAGTCAAGGGGTGCCCATGGAACTCGAGATGACCCCGAGCGTCATCGGCATGTCGCTGCTGATGCTCGGCATGCTGGCGGCGGTCGGCATGTACCTGCGCGCGAAGCTCCGGTTCACCCAGCGGCTGTTCCTGCCGGTCGCACTGATCGCCGGCCTGCTCGCGCTGCTGCTCGGTCCCGAGGTGCTCGGCCGCATCGCCGGCGCGCTGGGCGCCGAGTCCTTGGAGGCCGGCGGTCTCTTCGGAGAGACCGTGATCGAGGTCTGGTCCACGCTGCCGGGCATCCTGATCTCCGTGGTGTTCGCCACGATGTTCCTGGGCTCGCGCATCCCGTCGCCGAAGTCCGCGGTCCGCCTGCTCGGCCCGCAGCTGTCGCTCGGCATCACCTTCGCGTCCGGCCAGTACGTGGTGGGCATCCTCGCCGTCCTGCTGATCCTCGGCCCGCTGTTCAACGTCGGGCCGGAGTTCGCGGCGCTGCTGGAGATCGGCTTCGAAGGCGGCCACGGCACCGCGGCTGGCCTGCAGAGCCAGTTCGAGTCCCTGGGCTTCGACGAGGGCTACGACCTCGCCCTCTCGATGGCCACCGTCGGCCTGGTGTCCGGCATCCTCTTCGGCGTCGCAGCCGTGAACTGGGCCGCCCGCAAGGGTGTCTCCACCTCCCTGGACGCCGGCCAGGAGCTGTCCCTGGACGAGAGGATCGGCTATTACGCCGCCGTCCGCGACGAGGACCGTCCGGCCGCCGGCCGCCTGACCTTCCGCGACTCCGCGGTCGAGTCCTTCACCATCCATCTCGGCGTCGTCGGCCTGGCGGTGCTCATCGGCTGGCTCGGCCTGGCCGCCTTCCAGTGGGTGGAGGAGATGCTCTGGATCGACACCATCGAGATCTTCGGCCACGTGCCGCTGTTCCCGCTGGCCATGCTCGGCGGCGTGCTCGTCCAGATGGTCCTGGACCGTTCGGAGACCCTCCACGGCCTCGTGAACCGCGGCATGATGGAGCGCATCCAGGGTGTCAGCCTGGACCTGCTGATCATCGCGGCCCTGGCGACCCTGTCCCTGCAGGCCGTGGCGGACAACCTGGCACCGTTCGCCATCCTGGCGGCCCTCGGAATCGTCTGGAACCTGGTGGTGCTGTTCGTCTTCGCCCCGAAGTTCATCCGCACCTACTGGTTCGAGCGCGGCATCGCGGACTACGGCCAGTCCCAGGGCGTGACCGCCACCGGTCTGCTGCTGCTGCGGATGGCGGACCCGAAGAAGGAGACCCCGGCCTACCAGGGCTTCGGCTACAAGCAGCTCGTGTTCGAGCCGTTCTTCGGCGGCGGCCTGGTGACCGCGCTGGCGATCCCGTTCCTCATCCAGGGCGGCCCCTACCCGTTGCTCGCCATCATGGGCGTCCTGCTGATTGCGGCGATCCTGGCCGGCTACCTGTACTTCGGCCGCAGCTCCCGCTTCGACCTGGGCGCGGACGGCGAGCCGGTAGAAGCCTCGCGGAGCTGAGCCGCAGCACCGCAGACCACTGATCCCGGAGGGGGAAGCCACATGTCCGTTCCCGACTACTTCGACACCAGCACCGACGAGGGCCGCCGCGCCGCCGCCCGCCACCGCCCGGACGCGAAGGCCTGGTTCGGCCTGCCGATCCCGCTTGTTCTGGGCGTCGGCGTCGGCCTGCTCGGCTTCGTGATCACCGTGAGCGCGACGACCACGCGCTCCGTCAACGACGTGGTCACCGTGTGCCGCCACACGGACTTCTCCGCGTGGCTCTGGGCGGCCGCCACCGCGGTGCTCGGCCTGGTGGGGCTGGTCCATGGGATGCGGCAGAACCCGAACTGGACGGCCCCGCGCTGGGCGCTGTGGGCGATGGTCGCCGCCTGCGCGGTCATGGCAGTCCTCCACGTGCTGCGGGGGCTCGGCTTGATCGGCGATCCCTGCGTGGACCTGATCGACATCCGTCCCTGACGGGCCCGGCCCCACGACGACGGCCGCTCACCTGGGCAGGTGCGCGGCCGTTGTCGTGCAGGCGGCCGCATCGATCAGCCGAGGCGGCGGACCGCCTGGATGCCGGCGACCACCGCGGCGGCGGCCTCCTCGAGCTCGGCCTCGGTGGTGTGCGGGCCGAAGGTGCAGCGCAGGGAGGACTGGGCGGCCTCGGAGTCCAAGCCGAGCGCGGCGAGGACGGGGGACGGGCCGGCCAGGCCCGCGGAGCAGGCGGAGGCCACGGAGCACAGCACCCCGCGGGCCTCGAGCTCCACGAGCACGGCCTCGCCGGTGACCCCGTCGATGAGGAACGAGGCGTGCTGCGGCAGACGATGCTCCGGGTGGCCGGAGAGGCGGACGCCGTCCACGCTCTCCAGGACGCGGGCGATGAACCGGTCCCGACGGGCGGCACGGGCGGCGGCGCCGACCTCGCCCGGTGCGGTGCGCTCGGCCTCGGCCAGGGCCATGGCGGTGCCCATGGCCACCGCGCCGGCCACGTTCTGGGTGCCGGAACGGCGGCCGGACTCCTGGCCGCCGCCGGTGAGCACCGGCTCCAGCGGCAGGCGCGGGCGGATCCAGAGGGCGCCGACGCCCTTGGGGGAGCCGACCTTGTGGCCGGACACGGACAGGGCGTCCACTCCCAGGGCCGCGACGTCCAGGTCCAGCTGGCCGGCCGCCTGCACGGCGTCCGTGTGGATCGGCACGCCGGCCTCGTGTGCCACGGCGGCGAGCTCGGCGATGGGCTGGACGGTGCCGATCTCGTTGTTGCCCAGGTGGACGGACACCAGGGCGGTCTCCGGGCGCAGGATCCGGCGCAGGTCCTCCGGGTCCACCCTGCCGGTGGAGTCCACGGGGAGCAGGTCCACCTCGATGCCGTGGATCCGCTTCAGGGACGCGGCGGTCTGGCGGACGGCGTCGTGCTCGATCGCGGTGGTGACCAGGCGCAGCGGGGCGTCCAGAGTGCCCTGGCGGCGGGCGCGCAGCAGCTTCGGCAGGATGATCCCCTGCAGGGCGAGGACGTCCGCCTCGGTGCCGCCGGAGGTGAAGACCACCTCGGAGGGGCGGGCGCCGAGGACCTCGGCCACCTGGCCGCGGGCCTGCTCCAGGCCGAGTCCGGCGCGACGGCCGAGCTCGTGCACGGACGAGGGGTTGCCGAAGTCGCCGGTGAGATAGGGCCACATGGCCTCCACCGCCTCGCGGCGGACGGGGGCGGTGGCGGCATGGTCGAGCAGGATCACGTCGGTTCCCCTCCCAGGTGTGCGGCACCGTTGCCGCGCGTCGGTGATGATGCGGGTGCGGACAGGTCCTCAGCCCGCGGCGTCCTCCGGGCCGCCGGTGGCGCGGCGCTGCGGCGTTCCGGGGGAGACCGCGGCGTCGAAGCCGATGTCCAGGGCCCGCACCGAGTGCGTCAGGGCGCCCACGGAGACCACGTCCACGCCGGTGGCGGCCACCGGGCCGACGGTCTCCAGGGTGATCCCGCCGGAGGCCTCCACCACGGCCCGGCCGTCGACGAGGGCGACCCCGGCCCGCAGGTCCGCGAGGCTGAAGTTGTCCAGCATGATCGTATCCGCGCCCGCGGCGAGCACGGGGGCGATCTGCTCGAACCGGTCCACCTCGACCTCCACGTGGACGGTGTGCGGCAGGCGATCCATGCCGGCGCGCAGGGCGGCGGTGACCTCCTCGTCCGAAGCGCCCTCCGCGATGCCCATGGCGGCCCAGTGGTTGTCCTTGACCATCACGGCATCCGACAGGGACATGCGGTGGTTGTGCCCGCCGCCGTCCCGCACCGCCTGGCGGTCCAGGACGCGCAGGCCCGGGGCGGTCTTGCGCGTGTCCGCGATGCGGGTGTGCGCCCCGGCGGCACGGACGGCGTCCACGTACCGCGCCGTGGCCGTGGCGATCCCGCACATGCGCTGCAGCAGGTTCAGGGCGACGCGCTCGCCGCGCAGCACCGCGCGGGCGGGGCCGGAGACCTCGGCCAGCACCTGCCCGGCGGCGAAGCGGCCGCCGTCGCAGGCATTCAGCGTCACGGACACGGCCGGGTCCACGAGCATGAAGACCTCGGCCAGCACTGCGGCACCGGAGAACACGCCGGCCTCCCGGGCCACCACACGGACGTCCATGACGGCGTCCTCGGGCACGAAGGCCTCGCCGGTGACGTCGCCCCAGGGGGCGTCCTCGGCCAGGGCGCGGGACAGCACCTCGCGGCGCAGGGCGGCGGTCACTGCGCGGCTCCCGTGGTGGAGGGCTCGGTGCCGGCGGGGGCGGACCCGTTCCGGGGACCGGCCCCCGCGGGAGTCGCCGGCGGGACGACCGCGAGCATGCGCTCCAGGGCGGTCCGCGAGTGGGCCTGCACTGCGGAGGGGACCTCGATGCGGTTGACCACGCGTGAGGCAACGAGCTCCTCGAGCACCCAGGCGAGGTAGCCGGGGTGGATGCGGTACATGGTGGAGCAGGGGCAGATCACCGGGTCCAGGCAGAAGATCGTGTGCTCCGGGTGCTGCGCGGCCAGACGCTGCACCAGGTTGATCTCGGTGCCGACCGCGAAGGTCGAGCCAGCCGGCGCCGCCTGGATCGCCTTGACGATCGCGTCCGTGGAGCCGGAGGCATCCGCGGCGTCCACGACCTCCATGGGGCATTCCGGGTGGACGATCACCTGCACGTCCGGGTGCTCGGCGCGGGCCTTTTCGATCTGCGCCACGGTGAAGCGGCGGTGCACGGAGCAGAAGCCGTGCCAGAGGATGACCTTCGCGTCCTGCAGCTGCTCGGCGGTGCTGCCTCCGAGGGGCTGCCGCGGGTCCCACACCGGCATCTGCTCGAGGCCGATGCCCATGGCCTTGGCGGTGTTGCGGCCGAGGTGCTGGTCCGGGAAGAACAGCACCCGCTGCCCGCGCTCGAACGCCCACTCGAGCACCTGGGCGGCGTTCGAGGAGGTGCAGACGATACCGCCGCGGGCCCCCACGAACGCCTTCAGAGCGGCGGAGGAGTTCATGTAGGTCACCGGCAGCACCGGCTGGCGCCCCTGCTCATCCGGCTCGGTGCCGTAGAGCTCCTCGAGCTGGGCCCAGCAGTCGGTGACGGAGTCCACGTCCGCCATGTCCGCCATGGAGCAGCCGGCGCCCAGATGGGGCAGGATCACGGCCTGCCCGTCCCCGGAGAGGATGTCCGCGGTCTCGGCCATGAAGTGCACGCCGCAGAACACAATGGCCTCGGCATCCGGGTGGGCGGTGGCGGCGCGGGCGAGCTGGAAGGAGTCGCCCACGTAGTCGGCGTGCCGGACCACCTCGTCGCGCTGGTAGAAGTGCCCCAGCAGGACCACCCGGTCTGCGAGCTCGGCCTTGGCGGCGGCGATGCGCTCCTGCAGCTCGTCGTCGGAGGCGGTGCGGTACTCGGCCGGGATCTCGCCCTGGCGGGGCATGTCGGACGGGGCACGGTCCTGCATGGAGGAGCCGGGGCCGTAGCCTCCTCCGGCCTCCCACGGCGGCAGCAGCAGGTCCTCGGTGCAGGAGGCGGTTCCGGCAGGCCGGGAGGGCAGCAGGGTTGTCTCTTATACACATCTCCGAGCCCACGAGACCGGAGCCTATCTCGTATGCCGTCTTCTGCTTGAAAAAAAAAAGGGGGGGGGGGGGGGGGGGGGGGGGGGGGGGGGGGGGGGGGGGGGGGGGGGGGGG
>NZ_FUKP01000054.1:0-28467 GCF_900163825.1 Micrococcus lylae
GGGGTGATGGCGGTGGGGGAGCCGGGGCCGCTGCCGCCGAGGCGCGAGGCGGTTGCGGCGGCCGAGGCGCGCAGGGCGGAGGCGGTGAGCACGATCTGCTTGGGGGTGCCCGTGGAGCCGGAGGTCCGGACGACGGCGGCGGCGTCCGGGTGGCCGCAGCGGGCGGGGTCCTTGGCCTCGGGGCGGGGCAGGACACGGCCGTCCTCGGTCAGCTCCACCGGGTCGCCGGTGCCCTCCAGGGCGGCGGCGAGGGCCGCGCGGGCGGCGGCGAGCTGGTCTGCGGTGACGGCCATGGCGGGACTCCTGACAGAGGCGGACGGCGGACAGAGGTCGGGCGGCGGCGGACCGGCCGGCCGGTCAGAGCATGAACGGCACGGTGGCGATCTTGACCACCATGATCAGGGCGAACAGCTGGGCGTACCCCTCGGTCACACGGGCGTCGGTGGACCGGGAGAGCGCGTAGTCCAGGATCGCCGGCTGGCCTGTGATGCCCGCCAGCGCCCCATAGGTGCGATCCACGGACTGCCCCAGCAGCCGCGCCGCGGCGATGAGCAGGGCCGCGGTGAGCGCGGTGAGCACGGCGGACATCAGGATGGCCAGCCCCCCGACCCGGGTGAACACCGTCTCGATGAACGCCGGGCCGGCGGCCAGGCCCACCACGCCCAGGAAGAGCATGAGGCCGAACTGCCGCAGCGTCAGCGCGATCTCCGTGGACGGTTCCCACACCGTGGGTCCCGTCCGGCCGATCGCGCCGAGGGCGAGGCCGACGAGGATGCACCCTGCCGCCGGGCCGAGGGAGAAGGAGGCCCCGCCCGGAAGCGGGATCGTCACCATGCCCAGCAGGTAGCCCAGCGCCATGCCCGTGCCCAGGGAGATCCAGTCCAGGTTGGAGAGCCCCCGCGTGGAGTTGCCGAAGAAGTCGCGCACCGCCTCCATCCGCGGCGCGGTGGTCACGATGAGCACCCGGTCGCCGACCTTGAGCTCGGTCTGAGGGGTGGCCAGCGACTCGACGTCGTCGCGCCGCAGCCGGGCGACGTCGGTGCCGAAGCGCTCGCGCAGGGACAGCGTGCCCAGGCGGCGATCGGCCAGGGCACGGGCCGTGACGATGACCATGGAGGTCTGCAGCGGGTTCATCACCTGAGCCGGGTCGGCGTCGGTGAGGCGGCCGAAGGGCTGCACGGCCTCCTCGATGTTCTTCTCCGTGCCGTCCAGGACGACCTGGTCCCCGGGCTCGATCCGGGCGGCGGAGCCGGCGATCCGGGCCACGCCGCCGTGGCGCAGCGCCACCACGCGCACCAGCCTCTCGGAGATCCCCGGGATCTCCCGCAGGGCGATGGCGGAGGTGGCGGTCGCGACGGTGAAGCGCAGCTTGCCGTCGGTCACCGGCGCAGGATCTCGCGGGGAGCTGCTCCACGGGCGGGCGGCGAGCAGGGTGATCGCGATGATGGTGCCGACCACGCCCACCAGATAGGACAGCCCGTAGCCCACGGCCGGAGCCTGCTCGCCGGTGAGCTGGTTCGCCAGGGCCATCGCCGGCGTCGCGGTGAGCGACCCCGTCCACACGCCGATCGCCGTCGGCAGGTCCAGGTCGACCAGCGCGGCCAGCGGGTGCACCGTGAAGGCGGTGACGATCACCACGAGGACGGCGGCCAGCATCAGGGGCAGGTTGCGGCGCAGGTCCCGGAAGAACACCTTGCCGGCGCCGAGACCGATCAGGTAGGCGAACAGGGCCAGGCCGAAGCTCTGGAACAGGGCCAGCTGGTCGCCGACGTCGGGCAGCACCGCCCCGACGAGCAGGCCCACGAACAGGGCTCCGGAGGCGCCGAGGCGGATCTTGCCCAGGGGGATGGTGCCGACGGCAGCGCCCAGGGCGACGGTGGCCATGAGGACGAGAATGGGCTGGTCGCTGAGCAGTTCGAGCACGGGCGGGTCTCCGTCCTGCCGTGGTGGTCGGTCAGAAGTAGTACGGGTACGGGGACCAGTCCGGGTCGCGCTTCTGCAGGAAGGCGTCGCGGCCCTCGACGGCCTCGTCCGTCATGTAGGCCATGCGCGTGGCCTCGCCGGCGAAGACCTGCTGGCCGTTCATGCCGTCGTCCGGGAGGTTGAACGCGAACTTCAGCATGCGCAGCGCCTGCGGGGACTGACGGTTGATGTCCGCGGCGTACTCCAGGGCGACCTCCTCGAGGCGCTCGTGGTCCACGGCCTCGTTCACGGCGCCCATGGCCACCATGTCCTCGGCCGAGTACTCGCGGGCGGTGAAGAAGATCTCGCGGGCGCGCTTCTGGCCCACCTGGCGGGCGAGCAGGGCGGAACCGTAGCCGGCGTCGAAGGAGCCGACCGTCGCGTCGGTCTGCTTGAACTTGCCGTGCTGGCGCGAGGCGAGCGTGAGGTCCGAGACAACGTGCAGCGAGTGGCCGCCGCCGGCCGCCCAGCCGTTCACGACGGCGATGATCGCCTTGGGGGCGGTGCGCATCAGGCGCTGGACCTCGAGGATGTGCAGGCGGCCGGCGCGGGCCGGGTCGATGGTCTCGGCGGTGTCGCCCTCGGCGTAGCGGTAGCCGTCGCGGCCGCGGATGCGCTGGTCCCCGCCGGAGCAGAACGCGTGGCCGCCGTCCTTGGGGGAGGGGCCGTTGCCGGTGAGCAGGATGGTGCCCACGTCCGGGGTCATGCGGGCGTGGTCCATGGCGCGGTACAGCTCGTCCACGGTGCCCGGGCGGAAGGCGTTGCGGACCTCCGGGCGGTCGAACGCGATGCGGACCGTGGGCAGGTCCCGGACCCAGTTGCCCTCGGCGTCCCGTTCCACCTGGCGGTGGTACGTCATGTCCTGGAAGTCGAAGCCCTCGACCACGCGCCAGCGCTGCGGGTCGAAGATGTCGGAGACCTTCTCGGGGACGGGGTAACGGGCGGCGTTCTGCTCGGTCATGGTGCCGAGTCTAGTGGCGGGGGCGGTTCCTGCTCCGGGCCCGGGCACTCCGGCGTCGTCGTCCGTTCCATGCGGGCGGGGGACCCATGCGGGCGGGTGGAACGGGGCAGGGAACGCCGACGGAGAAGGAGGCCGCCGGCCCGCCGGCGCAGGGATCCGGCGTCGATGTGGTCTAATTCACGTCAACCCGTGACGACGTCCCGGGCTGCAGGAGCGGAAAGCCGGCGAGCGTGACGGCGGAGCGCACCGTCCTGCCGTACCCGAATGGAGAGTGTCCGTGTCCCGTGTCCTCCGGATCGATGGTGTCGAGGTGCACCATCTGGACGCCGACGGTCCCGTGACCGCCGTCCTGGCATTCGGCGTCGGCGTGGCGGACGAGCAGGTGTCCACGCTGGGGATCTCCCACGTAATCGAGCAACTCGCCCTGGACGGCGCCGAGGGCCTGGAATCGGACGTGGCCGGCGAGACCCGCATGTCGTACACGTCCATGTCCGTGCAGGGCACCCCTGAGCGGGTCGTGTCCAGGCTCGCCGCGATCTGTGAGCGCATCGCGGACATCTCCGCCGGCGGAGTTCATGCCGGTGAGCTCCGGCGCACGTGCCGCATCCTTCAGACGGAGGGTGGCACTGCGATGGGCGACAGCGCGCATCTCGCGGAGCACCTGAACGTCCGCCTCGGCGCGCAGGGGTGGGGGCTGGGCGCCGTAACGGCGCAGTTCCTGGCGAAGGTGACCCCGCAGGAGGTCGCAGAGTGGGCGGCCGACCGGTTCACCGCGGACAACGCTGTGCTCGCCCTCCACGGCCCGATGCCCGAAGGGCTCCGCCTGCCTCTGCCTCGAGGGCCTCGGTGCACCCCTGCCGGACTCGACTTCCTCGCGCAGACGTATCCGGCCGAGTACCTCTCCGGTGGGGAGGAGCCGTCGCTCTCCTTCGTCATCGAGGCGCCGGACGCGACGTCGATCGCGGCCGTCGTGCTCCTCTCCTCGGCCCTCCGGGCGCGGGCGTACAGGATCCTGCGCCAGGAGTGGGGAGTGGTCTATGGCCTCGAGGTCGAGGTCGTCGAAGCAGGAGGGGTGGCCGTCCTCGCCGTCATCGTCCGATGCGCGGAGAAGGAGGCCGCGGACTCGATGAAGGGTGTCCTCTAGATCCTGCGGTCTCTGCGGGACCGCGGGGCCACAGACGAGCAGAGGCGCCGGGCGGCCTCGGACTTCGAACGAGCCGAAGCGGAGATGCCGTCGGTGGACCGGCATGTGCGGGATGTGATGAATGCCTTCCTCGGCACGTCGGTGGACGTGACCCTGGACGCTGACGCTGTGCAGGGCGTGACCGATGCGCACCTCGCCCGCCTTCTCAGCGGCCTGGACAGGTCGCTCCTCGTCGGCTTCCCGCCGGTTGGTCGCAGCGTCGAGCAGGTGGAGGGGCTCGAGACGATCATGCTGCCGCGGCCCGAGCTCGTCGACGGTCCCCGCGTGGACGGAGAGCAGTTCCGCCCGACCCTCGGTGCCAGGCTCGGCGGCTACCGCCTGCGGTGCACCGTGGGTGACACGGGCATGGGGCTGGACTTCCCGGACGGGCAGGCGAGCTTCCTCTGGGAGGACGTGGTGGCCTGGGGGGCTGAACCAGGACGAGCGCGGTGTGCAGGTGCTGTCCGTGGACACCCGTCAGGGCACAGGGGGAGAGATCCTCGTCTCCCTGTTCAGGCAAGGGGACCGCATGCTCGACCTCCTGCGACGTCATCTGCCGGAGAGGCTGAAGCTGCCGGACGAGGAGTGAGGGCAGGGGAGACAGGGGCTTCTGCGCGCCGGAACTCGACCCTTTCCCGAACGAAAACGCCGCGGGGCGTTGACGCGGTGGATTCCGAGTATGCAGAATCGGTGCTACCGGGTATGCATACCCGGAAAGCACACCCAGCACCTCGGAGGACCGCATGTCCGTCAAGCACTCCCTTCTCGCCCTGCTCACGCACGGGCCGCAGTACGGCTATCAGCTGCGCGCGGACTTCGAGGAGACCACCGGAGGCACCTGGCCGCTGAACATCGGGCAGGTCTACACCACCCTCGAGCGCCTCACCCGGGACGGTCTGGTGGAGGACCGCGGGGACGACGGCGAGGGGCACCGCATCTACGCCCTCACGGACGCCGGCCGCACCGAGGTCGCCGCCTGGTTCCGCACCCCGCTGGCCCCCACCACCCCGCCGCGCAACGAGCTGGCCATCAAGCTCGCCATCGCCGTCACCACCGAGGGCGTGGACGTCCGCGAGGTCATCCAGTCCCAGCGCAGAGCCACCCTGAAGAGCCTGCAGGAGTACACTCGCGCCAAGCGCGCCGTCCCCGCGGACAGCGGCGGCGCGGACCTCGCGGGCCTGCTCGTGCTCGAGTCCCTCATCTTCTCCGCCGAGGCCGAGGCCCGCTGGCTGGACCACTGCGAGGCCGCCGTGGTCCGCGCCTCCCGCAGCCGCTCCCGGCAGGCCCAGGCCCGCGCCGAGCAGCGGGCGGCAGGACCGGACGCCGTCCGGGACGTGGTCGCCGACGCCCTCGCCACCGCCCGCGGCGGGGCCGCCTCGTCCGACCCGTCGTCTTCCGACGCCTCCGGCAGCTCGTCGGCCGCCCGCACCGACGGCGGTGCGCGATGAGCGCCCGCCGCGACGACGCGTCGCTGGTCACCGGCCTCACCACCGCCTCCGAGCGCAACGCCTCCGGCCCTCGCCAGGTCCTCGAGCTGGACCGGGTGGACATGGTCTACGGCACCGGCCCGACCTCCGTGGCCGCACTGCGCCAGGTGAGCCTCACGGTCCGCTCGGGCGAGTTCGTGGCCGTGATGGGCCCGTCCGGCTCCGGCAAGTCCTCGCTGCTGGCCGTCGCCGGCGGCCTGGACCAGCCGGCCACCGGCGAGGTCTTCGTCTCCGGCACCCCGCTGTCCCGCCTCTCCCTGGCCCAGCGCGCCCGCCTGCGCCGCCGGGTGGTCGGCTACGTCTTCCAGGACTTCAACCTGGTCCCCACGCTCACCGCCGCCGAGAACGTCGCCCTGCCGCTCGAGCTGGACGGCGCCCGTCCCGCCGCGGCCCGTGCCCGGGCGCTTGAGGCGCTGGAGAAGGTCGGCATCGGCGAGCTCGCCGGACGCTTCATGGACCAGCTCTCCGGCGGCCAGCAGCAGCGCGTGGCCATCGCCCGCGCGATCGTCGGCTCCCGCTCGCTCGTCCTCGCCGACGAGCCCACCGGCGCCCTCGACTCCGTCACCGGCGAGGAGATCATGGGCGTCCTGCGCGACCTCGCCGACGACGGCGTCGGCGTCGTCCTCGTCACCCACGAGGCCCGTCACGCCGGCTGGGCGGACCGCGTGGTCTTCCTACGGGACGGCCGGATCGTGGACGAGTCCTCCGTGGACTCCGTCGACTCCCTCTTCGCCGCCCCGTCCGGCGCCGCCTCCCCGGGGCGGGCCCACGACGACGGCGCCTCGCCCTCCGGCGGTGCGCGATGAGCCCGCAGCGGGGCACGGGCCCGGCACCCCGGCCGGGCGGAGCCCGGTCGGAGGCCGCCCGGTCGACCGGAGCCCACGCCGAGGCGGGCGGGGCGCGCCCGGTGCGTGACGTCGTCGGGAAGGGCACGGGGGACCGCGCCGGATCCCGGCGCGTGGCGCGCCGGATCGCCCTGCGGGACGCGAAGGCGCAGCCGTGGCGCATGCTCCTGGTGATCCTGCTGATCGGGCTGCCGGTGTTCGGCATGGCGCTGGCGGGCACCCTCCAGCTGAGCACGTCCTCGACCGACGCCTGGGCCGCCGAACGGCGCTACGCCGGGTTCGACGGCGTGATCGAGCGGGACGTCGTGCAGCAGGTGACGCCGGAGGACGGGGCGATCCCCGGGGTCAGCCCGGAGGACGCCGCCATGTACTTCCCGGACACGGACGGCATGTACACGGACGTCGACGCCTGGTTCCTCTTCGCCTCCGCCGGCGTGGCCGACGTGACCGTGGACCAGGCCCGCGCGCTGTGGCGGCGCTCCGAGGGGCGCCGCACCGAGCTGCCCGCGGGGGTGACCGTGCACCGTGTGGTGGAGTCGGAGGTGGAGGTCCTCGCCGGCGACCAGCGCGCCTCCGGGCTGGTGCGCGTGGTGGACCCGGACGACGCCGCCCTGTTCGGCGCGGACTCCCGCTTCGACGTCCGCTCCGGCGGCCTCGACGGAGACGGGATCCTGGTCGACCGGGAGCTCGCACGGACCGTCGGAGACCAGGGCATGGTCACCGTGCGCGGCGGCGCCCTGGACCGGGACACCAGCTTCGAGGTCCCCGTCGCCGGCACCATGGTGGACCGCGTGACGGACGACTGGCGGTGGGCGGACCTGCTGCCGCTGCCCGCCTCCGACGACACCCAGGGCTACGTCACCGCGACGCTGCTGGTGTCCGCCGACTCCGCGCTGGGCCGCGCCCTCACGGAGCACGGCACGGCGATCGACTACCTGGACGGCCCCGTGCCGGACGACTACCTCGACGTGCTCGCCTTCGCCCGCGCCGGAGACCGTGCCCAGTTCCTGCCGCTGCTGCACCAGCCGGAGAACGAGGGGGCGCAGCTCATCGACGCCGTTTTCCAGGACGGCGGGTCGCAGCCCCTGGACGACGTCCTGATGCTGCCCCTGCTGTTCCTCGGCACCCTCGCGCTCGTGGAGACCGGCCTGCTCGCCGGCGCCGCGTTCGCCGTGGGCGCCCGCCGCAGCCGCCGGGTCGGTGCGCTCCTGGCGGTGGTCGGCGCCGAGTCCGGCACCGTGGCCTCCATGCTCCGGTGGCAGGGCCTGGTCTGCGGACTGGTCGGGGCCGTGGGCGGCGGTGTGCTCGGCGTGGCCACGGGCCTGGCGATCGTGCTCTCCGCGTCCGCCCGCGGCGTGGTGCTGCCGCCGGCCGCGGTGCCGTGGCCGCTGGTGCTGTCCGCCATGGCGGTCGGCGTGCTCAGCGCCCTCGTGGCCGCGTGGATCCCGGCGCGGGCGATCGCCGGCCAGAACGCCTGGGCCGCGGTGCGGACGACCAACGCGGCCACCCCCGCGCCGTCCCGGGCGAGGGCGGTCTACGCCCTGGTGCTGGTGGCGGTGGCCGTGGGCGCCACCGTGACGGCCACCGTCTGGCTGCGCGGCCTGCGGACCCTGCCGGAGGTGGACGCGTTCTTCCCCGTCTACGGGATCGTGCTCACGGTGTCCGTGGTGGTGCTGCTGGTCGGTGCGCTGATGCTCGTCCCGATGGCCGTGCACCTGCTCGGCCGGGCCGCCGGACGGCTGCCCCTGAGCCTGCGCCTGGCGGCCCGGGACGCGGACCGCAACCGCGGCCGCACCGTGCCGGTCACGGCGGCCATGGGCGCGGCCGCGGCGATCGCCGTGCTGGCCCTGACCATGCTCGCGGTCGCCATGACGCCGTTCTCCGGCGACCGGCAGGCCGGCCTGCCCACGAACGTGACGCTGATGCCCGTCCCGGACCCCGAGGAGATCAAGGCCGAGTTCGAGCGCCTCCGCGAGGAGGACCCGAACATCGATGAGGAGTGGCTCGGGTTCACCGGCGGCACGGACCAGGCCGCCGAGCTCGTGCGCCGGGTGGCGAAGGGGGCCGGCCTGCCGGAGGTGACCGCCGTGGAGGAGGTCCTCAGCGCCGTCCCGGACTGTGAGGTCGCCGGCTCTCCGGACTGCGAGGCCCTCGGCCTGACCTACCCGGCCTCCTCGCAGTGCCACCTGCCCGTCCCGGACGACCCCCACGCGGCAGAGCGCTCGACCACGCTGTACGAGCTCGCCTCCGAGGCGGACCTGCAGCAGGCCCGCGCCTGCGCCTGGGGCCGCGACCCGTTCGACCCGAGCCCCAGCGCGGGCGTCTCCGGCCTGAACCTGGCCCAGGACATCCTCGTGGTGGACCCGGACCGGCCGGAGACGATGCCGCGCTCCCTGGTCTCGGACGAGGGCGCCCGCCGTGCCCTGGCCGAGGGACGCGTGGTGGTCTACGACCCCGAGTACGTGTCCTCGGACGGCACCGTGGACCTCGGCTCCTACACCGAGGACGTGGCGCAGGCGAAGGGGATCGTGGACCGGGACAACGGGCAGGCCATGGCCTGGGACTCCGCGACCGGTGAGTACGTGGACGCGGTGATGCACGGCGACGAGGCGGTGGGCTACGGCGTGGTGGCGAACGCCCCGGCCGGCGCGGTCCTGTGGGAGCCGGAACTGATGATCCACCCGAAGGCCTACACGGCCCCGGCGGAGACCGCCGCCGGCTGGCGCGCCGTGGTGCCGCAGCACCTGCTGCCCGAGCTGGGACAGAGGGCCGGCGCCTGGGGTCTCGCGGTGACCTTCGCGGAGGCGCCGACCGTCTCCCAGTGGGAGGACCTGGGCCTCGCGCTCGGCGACGAGGGCCTGTACACGGTCGGGAACGAGTACATGGCCTCCGGCGTGGACGTGGACCGGGTGCTGTGGGGGATCGCGCTGGTCGCCGGCCTGGCGCTGGTGACGGTCTCCGGCATCACCACCGGTCTCGCCCTGGCCGACTCCCGCCGCGACGGCCAGGTCATGGACGCCGTCGGCGCCGCACCGGGCACCCGGCGGAGGCAGGCGGCGGCCCAGGCCGGCGTGGCCGCGGCCCTGGGCGCGATGCTCGGACTGGTGGTCGGCGCCCTGCCGGCGCTGTCCACGGGGTCCTGGCTGACCAGCGGCTTCGCGTGGATGCCGTGGCCGCAGCTGGCCGTGGTCCTGCTCGGTGCCCCGGTGCTGGCCGCGGTGCTGGCCTGGCTGCTGGTGCCGGGGCGGATGCCGGCCAGGGAGCGCCGCTCCTGAGCAGAGCCCCTGGGTGTTTTCGTTCGGGAGACGGTCGGGTTCCGGGGTGCTTCCGTTCGGGAGAACGTCGGGTTACCCGGCAGGCCCCTGGGCCGGCCGCCTCCCGACGACGGCGCCTCACCGTCCCCTGTCGGCCCGCCGGATACCGTGGTGGGCATGCAGACCACCCCGACCCCCGTCCGCTGGGACGGCGCCGTCAACGCCTGGACCGTCCGCCCCGGGCTGCATCGCATGGGCCGCGCCGAGTGGCTGACGGACGCCGGCTGGGCCGAGCTGGCCCGGGCGGGCGTGGCCGCGGTGATCGACCTGCGGATGCCGCAGGAGGTGAGGCGACGCGAGCACGACCCGGCGCATGAGGGCGTTCCGCGCGGCGTGACCTGGGAGAACCACCCGATCGAGGACGCGGACGACGCCGAGTTCCGGGCCCGCTTCGACCCGTATCCGAACCATCCGGCGCACTACCCGGACCTGCTGGAGAGGTACCCGGACCGGATCGGGGCGGCGATGGCCCGGACACTCGAGGCGGCGGAGGTCGGGGGAGCGGTCCTGCACTGCTCCGCCGGGCGCGACCGCACCGGCCTGCTCACCGCCCTGCTGCTGCAGCTGCCCGAGCTCCCCGGAGGCGTGGCAGACCGGGACGAGCAGCACGCCGTCTACACGGCCGGCGTCCGCGGCATCAACGACTACCGCCGCACCGCGAAGGTCCCGCACCCGTATGAGCGCTGGGTGCCGCCGGAGGACTGGGACGCGCACCTGGCCGAGCGTCTGGCCGCCCTGGACGAGGTCCTGGACGCCTGGCCCGCCGACCGCGTCCGGGCCCTCCTCCCACGCTGACCGGCCACCCGGCACACCCCACCCCCTGGCGTTTTCGCTAGTGAAATGGGAACCGCCCACCCCGCATCACCCGGCCCCGAACAGACCGACGGCCGCGTACCCAGGGTGCGCGGCCGTCGTCGTGCTTCACGGGAGGGAACCCGACGTTCTCCCGAACGAAAGTGCCCCGGAACCCGACACTTTCCCGAACGAAAGCGCCTGGGGACTCGACGGTTTCCCGAACGAAAGCGCCGGGAGCTCAGCCGTCGACGCGCTCTGTCGCACCGAGCGCGGTGAGCACGAACGCGTACTCCCACGCGGTGTCCTTCCAGCCCTGGTAGCGGCCGGAGGCGCCGCCGTGGCCGCCGTCCATCTCGGTGCGCAGCAGGATCGGGGAGCCGCCCTCGGCCAGCGGCGTCGACTGGTCGCTCGTCACGGTGCGGCGCAGCTGCGCCACCCACTTGGCCGGCTCCACGTAGAGCACGCGGGTGTCGTTGAGGCTGGTCACCGCGGCGATCGCCGGGTAGTCCACCTCGCGCACGTTCTGATACGGCGTGTAGGCCTTCATGTACTCGTAGACGGTCTGGTCCTCGATCGGGTTGCCCCACTCCTCCCACTCCAGGGCGGACAGCGGCAGGTCCGGGTCGAGGATGGAGGTCAGGGCGTCCACGAACGGCACCACGGCCAGGCAGGCGCGGTACAGCTCCGGAGCCAGGTTGACCACGGCGCCCATGAGCAGGCCGCCGGCCGAGCCGCCGTGGCAGGCAATGCGCGCCGGGTCCACCCAGCTGGAGTCCACCATGTGCCGGGTGGCGTCCACGAAGTCCGTGAACGACTTCGCCTTGGCCAGCTTCTTGCCGTCCTCATACCAGCCGCGGCCGAGCTCGCCGCCGCCGCGCACGTGCGCCACCACGTAGACCAGGCCGCGGTCCAGCAGGGACAGCCGGGCCACGCCGAGCACTGGGTCCATGGACATCTCGTAGGAACCGTAGCCGTAGATCAGGCACGGGTTCGTGCCGTCCTGGACCAGGTCCTTCCGGCGGATCACCGAGAGCGGGATCTGCACCGGCCGGCCGTCCGGGCCGGGCTCGGAGGAGGTCGCCCACTGGCGCTCCACCACGTAGTCCTCAGGGTCATGCCCGGGGACCTCGACCTCGCGGCGCAGGTGCACCTCGCCGGTCTCGGCCTCCACGTCCAGCACACGGGCCGGGGTGATCCAGGAGGTGTAGGCCAGGCGCAGGAACGGGGACTCCCAGGACGCCCAGGTCAGGTGGCAGGCGTAGAGCTCCTCGTCGAACTCCGGCTCGGTGAACGCCATCCCGACGACGGCACCCGCCTCCGCCTCACCACTCGCCTCCGCCTGGCCCGCCTCGGCGGCGGCGATCGGGGCCAGGTCGGCCAGAGCGCCGATCAGCACGCGTGGGGTGGTCTCGCGGCGGGCGGAGACGGCGATGTGGGTGGAGGTGACCATGACGCCGTCGACCTTCACCTCGGCCCGGTGCGGCAGCACGGCCCTCCATGCGGTGCGGTCGGCCACCTCGTCCTCGGCGACCAGGGACAGGACCCCGTTGGGGGCGGCGGCGCCGTCGGCCTCCCGGTTGTGCACGATCAGCAGGTGGCGGCGGCCGTCCAGGTCGAACGGCTCCACGGAGGCGAGCATGGCCTCGGTGCGCGGGATGAGCAGGCGCGGAGCCGGCACCTGAACGCCCTCCTCGGCGGGCAGGTCCACCACCCAGGTCTCGGAGACCTCGGAGTTGCCGACGCCGATCAGCAGCTGCGTCCGGTCCGCCACGCCCTCGAGCCCGGTCCACATGCCCGGGTCGCCCTCCTCGAAGAGCATGACGTCGTCCGCCGGATCGGTCCCGAGGGTGTGCACCATGACGCGGTACGGCCGCCAGGAGGCGTCCCACAGGGTGTAGAAGACGCGGGTGCCGGTGCGGTCGAAGCGGACGTCGTAGGCGATGTCCTCCACCACGTCGTCCAGCTCCTGGCCGGTGCGCAGGTCGCGGATGCGCAGGGTGAAGCGCTCGTCGCCGGCGTTGTCCACGGCGTAGGCCAGGAGGGTGCCGTCCGGGGAGACGTGCATCCCGCCCAGGGAGAAGAACGGCTTGCCCTCGGCCTCGGCGTTGCCGTCCAGCAGGACCTGTTCGCCGTCCAGCCGGACCCCGGGCTCGATGGCCGGCGGCGTCCAGTCCACCAGCCGGTCCCCGGTGTCCTGGGCGGGCACACGGCACTGCACCGCGTACTGCTTGCCCTCCTCGGTGCGGGCGAAGTACCACCAGCCGTCGCGGCGGACCGGCACGGACTGGTCGGTCTCCACGGTGTGCGCCTTGATCTCGGCGTAGATCGCCTCGTGCAGCGCCTCCTGGTCCGCGGTGACGGCCTCCGTGTAGGCGTTCTCCGCGTTCAGGTGGTCCAGGACCTCCTGCGAGGTCTTCTGACGCATCCACTCGAAGTCGTCGGTGAACGTGTCCCCGTGGTGGGTGCGGGTCACCGGCTTCGTGGCGGCGACGGGCGGGACGGGACGGTCGGAGGGGGCGTCGGCGGCGCTGGAGGGCTGCTGTGTGGTCTCGGTCATGCCTGCCATCGAATCACACCGGCGGTGTGGTGGCACACGTCACCGGATCCAGCGTGTGCCCAGGGGACTCAGACCGCCGGTGGAGTGCCGGGACAGTCCCTGCTCAACCGCGGGCGGCATGGTGGTGGGCTTCGTCGTCGAGCCCGACGACCACCCGAACTGGAACCGATCAGAAGGAGCCTCCAGACCGTGACGACCCCGCACCAGAAGACCGACTCCCGCACCGGCGCCCTGTCCCGCCTGCGCCGCCCGGCCGCCCTGACCGCCGCGTCGGCCGCCGCCGCGGCCGCCCTGGTGGGCTTCGCCGGCCCGGCCCAGGCCGCGGACACCGGCATCCCGGTGCTGGAGGAGATCAAGCAGTGCGAGTCCGGCGGCGACTACACCGCGCACAACCCGACCTCCTCGGCCTCGGGCGCCTACCAGTTCCTGGACATGGTGTGGCAGTCCACGGACGCCGGCGTCGGCTATGCCTCCGCGGACGCCGCCCCGGAGCACGTCCAGGACGCCGCCGCGGTGGAGCTCTACAGCGAGTGGGGCACCTTCCCGTGGCTGCCCTCGGCCCACTGCTGGGGCTGACCCGCCCCGCCGCGGCGGACCCGCCTCACTGGGGTGGACCTGCCTCACCCCAGACGAACGGCCGCCCGCCCTCCATACGGAGGGCGGGCGGCCGTCGTCGTGCCTGTGTCCCGGGCAGACGCCGGGGGCCTGCGGATCAGCGCGGGGCCATGCGGACGGCGCCGTCGAGGCGGATGACCTCGCCGTTGAGCATGCGGTTCTCGACGATGTGCTTGGCCAGCGCCGCGTACTCCTCCGGGGTGCCCAGGCGGGAGGGGAACGGGATCTGCTCGGCCAGGGAGGCCTGCGCCTTCTCCGGGAGTCCGGCCATCATCGGGGTCCAGAAGATGCCCGGGGCGATGGTCACGACGCGGATGCCGTTGCGGGCGAACTCGCGGGCCAGCGGCAGGGTCATCGCGGCCACGCCGCCCTTGGAGGCCGAGTAGGCGGCCTGGCCGATCTGGCCGTCGAAGGCGGCCACGGACGCGGTGTTGATGATGACGCCGCGCTCGCCGTCCTCGCCCGGCTCGTTCTGCGCCATGGCCTCGGCGGCCAGGCGGATCACGTTGAAGGTGCCGATGAGGTTGATGTTGATGGTGCGCGTGAAGTTCTCCAGCGGCAGCACGCCCTCGCGGCCGAGGGTCTTCTCGGCGGTGGCGATGCCGGCGCAGTTGACCACGCCGGCCAGCGGCGCGCCCTGCTCGGTGGCGACCTTGACGGCGTTCGCCACCTGCTCCTCGTTCGTCACGTCCGTCTCGACCATCACGGCGCCCTCCGGGGCCTGGCCCTTGAGGTCCACGACGACCACCTTCGCGCCCTCGGCCAGCAGGGCCTGGGCGGTGGCGGCGCCGAGGCCCGAGGCGCCTCCGGTGACGATGAACGTGCGGTCCTTGAACTGCATGGATGTCCTCCGTGGTCAGTGGGGGTCGGTGGTTCCGGTCACACTCAGCCTAGCCCGAGGACTCCGCGGAAAACGCCCATGCCGAAGTAGAAGACGAAGGCGAGGGCCACGAGCCACAGCAGCGGGTGGACCTCCTTCGCCCGGCCCTGGCCGGTGCGGATCACGGCGTAGGCGATCATGCCGGCGCCGATGCCGTTGGCGATCGAGTAGGTGAACGGCATGAGGATGAAGGTGAGGAAGGCCGGGAAGGCGGCGCCCCAGTCGTTCCAGTCGATGTCCACAGCCTGGGAGGCCATCATGAAGCCGACCACCACGAGCGCAGGGGCCACGGCCTCGAACGGCACCAGGTGGATCAGCGGGGTGAGGAACATGGCGAGCAGGAACAGCACGCCCGTCACCACGGAGGCGATGCCGGTGCGGGCGCCCTCGCCGATGCCGGTGCCGGACTCCACGAAGATCTGGTTGGCCGAACCCGAGGCGCCGCCGCCTCCGGCCACGGCCAGGGCGTCCACCATGAGCACGCGGTTCAGATCCGGGATGGAGCCGTCCGGATTCACGGTGCCGGCCTCGCGGGCCAGGCCCACCGAGGTGCCCATGGCATCGAAGAACACGGACAGCAGGATGGCGAACACCAGCAGCGCGGCCATGAGCCCGCCGACCTCCTGGAACGCGCCGAACAGGCTGACCTGGCCGAGCAGGGACAGGTCCGGGGCGGTCCACTCCGGCATGGACGGGGCCACCAGGGACCAGCCGGTGGGGTTGGCGTTGCCGGCGTCGTCCACGGACGGGCCGATGTGGAAGACGGCCTCCAGGACGTTGGCCAGCACGGTGGCGGCCACGATGCCGATGAGGATGGCGCCGCGCACCTTCCGGATCACCAGGACTGCGGTCAGCGCCAGGCCCACGATGAACACGAGGACCGGCCAGCCCTCGAGCTCGCCGCCGGTGCCCAGGCCGACGGGGACGGTGGTGCCGGCGGCGTCCGGGAGGCGGCGCACGAAGCCGGCGTTGACCAGGCCGATCAGGGCGATGAACAGGCCGATGCCCACCACGATGCCCGTCTTCAAAGCCGGCGGCACCGCGTCGAACACCGCACGGCGGAATCCGGTGGCCACGAGCACGGCCATGATCAGGCCGGCGAGCACCACCAGGCCCATGATGGACGGCCAGGTCAGGCCCGGCGTGGTGGCGATCGTGATGGACAGGAACGCGTTGATGCCCAGGCCCGCGGCGAGCGCGAACGGGTGCCGTGCCCACAGGCCCATGACGATGGTGAAGATGCCGGCCGCCAGTGCGGTGACGGCGGCGACGCGGGGGATGCCGAGCTCGCCGCCGGCCGAATCCGTCCCGGACAGCACGAGCGGGTTCAGCACGATGATGTAGCTCATCGCCAGGAAGGTGGCGAGGCCGCCGCGGAACTCCTGCCCGAGGGTGGAGCCGCGCTCGGTGAGGCGGAAGTAGCGGTCGAGGGCGCCGCGGCCGGAGGCGGTTCCGGCGGGGGCTGCGGAGGAGGGCATGCGAGGCATGGGCCCATCGTAGTGAGGCGCGTGGACGTGCCTGCGAGCCGTGACGCCGCGGGGAGTAGGCTCGCCCCTTGATGACTTCCCGGCACCACGACGACGGCTCCGCCCCCTCCCCGCGCGGCGGCCCCCTGGCGGGGGCCTTCCAGATCTACGCGCCCTCCACCGTCTATGCGATCGGCCTGGGTGCGATGATGCCGGCGGTGGCCACGGCGGCCCTCGACTTCGGTGCGGCGCCCGCGTTGGCGGCCGCGGTGGTGGTGCTGATCGGCGTCGGCGGCCTGCTGATGAACGGCCCGGCCGCGCTGCTGGTCTCCCGGGTGGGGGAGCGGCGGACGATCATCGCGTCCGCGTTCCTCGGTGCCGCCGCCGCGCTGCTGGCCTGGGGGACCACGTCCCGCTGGCACGAGGCGGCCGGCCTGCCCCAGCAGTGGGGTCTGCCGCTGCTGCTGGCGGGGGTGTTCATGGTCGGGGCGGCCGGCTCCGGGTTCAACCTGGCCCGGCAGTCCTATCTGGCGGCCGCGGTCCCGGTGACGCACCGGGCGCGGGCGATGTCCCTGCTCGGCGGCACCATCCGCATCGGCACCCTCGTGGGCCCCTTCCTCGGCGCCGGCCTGCAGTCCTGGATGGGCCTGCCCGGCGCGTTCGCGGCCGCCGCCGTGGCCATGGCCGTGGGCGTGGGCATGAGCTTCTTCATCGAGGAGCTCGAGGAGGAGCAGGCCCTGGACACCCAGGGCATCCCGCTGCCGGCCGAGACCCTGCGGCACATGGCCGCCACGCACGTGAAGCTGCTGTCCACCGTGGGCCTGTGCGTGATGACGCTGTCCGCCACCCGCGTCTGCCGTGCCGCGGTGGTGCCGCTGTGGGCGGCGCACCTGGGGATCGACCCGGCCACCACGTCCCTGATCTTCGGCCTCTCCGCCCTTGTGGACGTGCTCATGTTCTACCCGTCCGGCTGGCTCATGGACCGCTTCGGGCGCCGTGCCGTGGCCGTGCCCTGCCTGGGCGTGATGGCCGTGGGCTTCGCGCTGATCCCGCTGAGCGACTCGTTCGTCACCCTGCTCTGCGCCTCGCTGCTGGTCGGCCTGGGCAACGGCTTCGGCTCCGGCATCGTCATGACCCTCGGCGCCGACTACTCGCCGGCCCACGGCCGGGCGCAGTTCCTGGGCATCTGGCGCATCGTCTCGGACACCGGCATGGTCACCGGTCCGCTGCTGCTGTCCGCGGTGACCGGCGTGGTCGGCCTGGCCGGCGGCATCCTCGCGCTCGCCGGGCTGGCGGCGGCCGGGTCGGTCGGCTTCCGGGTGCTGCTGCCGGGCGGCCCCGGGTCGGTGTACCGTCCGCAGGGCGGCACGGAGTCCCGACGGCGGGCGTGACGTGCCACACTGACGCCATGACCGTCTTCGCCGTGCACTACACCTACACCGACGACTCCGCCGGCCGCGACGCCCACCGCGCCGATCACCGGGCCTTCCTGCGCTCGCTGGCCGCGGACGGGGTCGTGCTGCTCGCCGGCGCGTACCCGGAGCAGGAGGGCGTCCAGCCCGCCGCGCTGCTGGTGCTCCGCGCCGACTCCGCGGACGACGCCCGCATCGCCCTCGCGGAGGACCCCTTCCAGAAGGAGGGCCTCGTGGCCACCGTGGACGTCCGGCCGTGGGCGCCGCCGATGGGCGCCTGGGTCGAGGGCGACGACGCCCCGCTCGCCGGCCGCTTCTGAGGCCCGGTCCCGGGGCGTCGGTCCCGGGGCTCAGCTCCGCTCGGGGCGGTCCTCCAGGTATCGGGCGGAGGTGTGGTCCTCGAAGATCATGTACGTCTGGGTGTCCACCACGCCGGGCAGTGCCTGCAGGTGCTCGAACACCACCCGGCGCAGGTCCGCGATGTTCCGGGCGCGCACCATGATCATCACGTCCATGTTGCCGCCGACCAGGGACACCTGGCTGACCTCCGGGACGGCCAGCAGCTGGGCGCGCAGCTCGCGCCAGTTGTGCTGGCGCAGCTTCAGGGCCACGTGCGCGGAGGCGCCGAAGCCGAGCCGTTCCGGGTCCACCGTGACCGTGAAGCCTGTGATGGCGCCGGCGTCCTGCAGCCGGTTCAGACGGGAGTAGCAGTGCGCGCGGGAGACGTGGACGCGCTCGGCGAGGGCGGCGACGGAGAGCCGCCCGTCCCGGCTGAGCTCGGCGATGATCGCGCGGTCCGTGGCGTCCAGTTCCATGGTGTGCACTCTCTCCTCAGATCCTGCGCAGACGCCGTCTCCCGCAGCGGAGAACGGCGGACATCTGTGCGTGTGCCGTACGCCACTCTAACGGAATGTCCATCCAGGGTCCATGAATCAAGCGAACTGTATGCAAGTCACGCCGCTCCGGTGAACAGATTGGCCCGTTCAGGTCAGAATGAGGCGATTCTGGAAAGGAGTGCCCATGAGCCACAACACCGCGTCTGCGCCGCATGACTCGTTCGGCATCACGCTGGAGGAGTACCTGCTGCCGGCGACCCGTCGCATCCAGCTCGTCGCCGAGGACGGCACCGCGCTGTCCCCCGAGGAGCAGGACGTCGAGCCCGGCCACGAGTACCCGATGCCGTCCGACGAGGCCCTGCTGGAGGCCTACCGTCACCTGGTGATCGGCCGCCGCGTGAACGACCAGGCCTACGCCCTCGTGCGTCAGGGTCGCATGGCCGTCTACCCGTCCTCCCACGGCCAGGAGGCCTCCGAGGTCGCCGCCGCCGTCTGCCTGCGCAAGGACGACTGGCTCTTCCCGACCTACCGCGACACCGTGGCCGTGATGTCCCGCGGCGTCCCCGCCACCGAGGTGATGGTCGCCTACCAGGGCACCTGGCACCAGGGCTACGACCCGCAGGAGTACAAGGTCTCCGTGCAGTCCACCCCGCTGACCACCCAGCTGCTGCACGCCGTGGGCCTGGCCAAGGCCGCCCGCCTGCGCGGTGAGGACGTGACCGTGCTCGCCATGGTCGGCGACGGCGGCACCTCCGAGGGCGACTTCCATGAGGCCCTCAACTTCGCCGCCGTGTTCAAGCTGCCGGTGATCTTCTTCGTGCAGAACAACAAGTACGCGATCTCCGTGCCGCTGGCCCGCCAGTCCGCCGCCCCGTCCCTGGCCCACAAGGCCGTGGGCTACGGCCTCGCCGGCGAGCGCGTGGACGGCAACGACCTGGCCGCCCTGCTGGCCGTGCTCGGCCGTGCCGTGGAGCTGTGCCACAACGGCGGCGGCCCCTTCCTGGTCGAGGCGGACACCTACCGCATGCAGTCCCACACCAACGCGGACGACGCCACCCGCTACCGCGAGGACGCCGAGGTGAAGGAGTGGGAGGCCCGCGATCCGCTGCGACGGATGTCCGCGTTCCTCACCGACCGCGGCGTGCTGACCGACGAGGTCGCCGAGTCCATCACCGCGGACGCGGAGCAGGTCGCCGCCTCGCTGCGTGATGCGATGAACACCGACGTCGTGCTCGACCCGCTGGAGCTGTTCGACCACGTCTACACCGTGCAGACCCCGCAGCTGGCCGCTCAGCGCGCCCAGCTGGCGGAGGAGCTGTCCCGTTCCGAGACCAAGGAGGCCTGAGCATGGCGAACCTGACCTTCGCGGCCGCGCTGAACGCGGCCCTGGCCGATGAGATGGCCGCGGACGACTTGGTGGTCGTCTTCGGTGAGGACGTGGGCACCCTCGGCGGCGTCTTCCGCATCACCGACGGCCTCACCCAGCGCTTCGGCGACGACCGCTGCTTCGACACCCCGCTGGCCGAGTCCGGCATCGCCGGCATGGCCGTGGGCATGGCCCTCGGCGGCGCCCGCCCGGTGATCGAGATGCAGTTCGACGCGTTCGCGTATCCGGCCTTCGAGCAGATCGCCTCGCACGTGGCCAAGATGCGCAACCGCACCAAGGGTGCCACGCCCATGCCGATCACCATCCGCATCCCCTACGGCGGCGGCATCGGCGGCGTGGAGCACCACTGCGACTCCTCCGAGTCCTACTACGCCCACACCCCGGGGCTGAAGGTCTACACCCCGGCCACCGTGGCCGACGCCTACCTGATGCTGCGCTGGGCGGTCCGCTCGGACGACCCGGTCGTCTTCATGGAGCCGAAGAAGCTCTACTGGTCCAAGGCCGACCTGGACCTGGACGAGCTGCGCGCCGAGTTCGAGGCCCGCTGGGCCGAGGCCGAGAAGGCCGAGACCGACGCCGAGGGCTGGGCGCGCGCCGCCGTGGCCCGCACCGGCACCGACGTCACCCTGGTGTCCTACGGCCCGTCCGTGCCCACCTGTGTGGCCGCTGCCAAGGCCGCCGAGGAGGAGGGCTGCTCCGTGGAGGTCGTGGACCTGCGCACCATCAACCCGCTGGACGAGGCAACCATCGTGAGGTCGGTGACCAAGACCGGCCGCGCCGTCGTCGTGGCCGAGCCGCAGGGCTTCGCCTCCGTGGCCTCCGAGCTGGTGGCCCGGATCCAGAAGGAGTGCTTCCACTCACTGGCCGCCCCGGTGCTGCGCGTGACCGGCTGGGACATCCCGTACCCGGCGCCGAAGCTCGAGGAGCACCACCTGCCGAACGTCGACCGCATCCTCGATTCCATCGACGACCTGAACTGGGACCTGGACTCTGAGGAGGCCGACGCATGAGCAAGACCTTCAACCTGCCCGACCTGGGCGAGGGCCTGACCGAGGCGGACCTGGTCCGCTGGCTCGTGGCCGAGGGCGACGAGGTCGCTGTGGACCAGCCGATCGCCGAGGTGGAGACCGCCAAGGCGCTCGTGGAGGTGCCGTGCCCGTTCGAGGGCACCGTCCTCACCCTGCACGGCTCCGAGGGCGAGACCATGGAGGTCGGCCTGCCGCTGATCACCGTCGGCGAGGCCGGGGAGACCGACGGCGGCGCCGATGCCGGCCCCGCCGCGGACGAGCGGCCCGGCGCGCTGTCCTACCGCGAGGAGGAGCGCGCGGGCGTCATGGAGCCGGGCAAGAACCAGCCGGCCCCGGACAAGGCCCGGGGCGGCGACGGCGACGTCGCCGGCTCGGACGAGGAGGCCTCCGGCAACGTCCTGATCGGCTACGGCACCTCCGGCCACGGCGCCAAGGGCCGCACCCGCCCGTCCAAGCGCAAGCGCGGCCGGGGCAGGGCGACGACGGTCCCCGCCTCGTCCTCGCCGGCCGCCTCCGGCTCGGGGCAGGCCCCGCGCGTGGTGTCACCGATCGTGCGCAAGCTCGCCCGGGACAACGGTGTGGACGTCGCGACCCTCACCGGCACCGGCCCCGAGGGGCTGATCACCCGCGCCGATGTGATGGGTGCGATCTCCGGCGGCGCCTCCGCCCCGGCCCAGGCCGCCCCGGCGGCATCCTCCGCCCCGGCCGCCTCCGGCGCCGTGGGCGAGCAGGACTCGCGCTCGGGCCTGCGCATCCGTGAGCGCACCCCCATCACCGGCGTGCGCAAGGCGATCGCGGACCAGATGGCCCGGTCCCGCCGCGAGGTCCCCGAGGTCACCGCGTGGATGGACGTGGACGTCACCGGCCTGCTGGAGCTCCGTCAGGCGCTCAAGGCGAAGGATCCGGAGAACGCCCCGTCGCTGCTCGGCCTGATCGCCCGCTTCACCGTCGCCGGCCTGCGCAAGTACCCGGTGATGAACGCCCGCATCGAGACCGGTGCGGACGGCAGGGAGGAGATCGTCGAGTTCGAGGGCGTCAACCTCGGCCTCGCCGTGCAGACCGACCGCGGCCTGATGGTCCCGTCCATCGAGCACGCCGAGCGTCTCTGTGCCGCGGAGCTGAACGCCGCGATCGCCGAGACCGTGGGCCGGGCCCGCGAGGGCAAGGCCTCCCCGGCCGAGCTGACCCGCAGCACCTTCACCCTGAACAACTACGGTCCGCTGGGCACCGACGGTGCGACTCCGATCCTCAACATCCCCGAGGTGGGCATGCTGGGCATCGGCCGCATCATCGACCGCCCGTGGGTCGTGGACGGGCAGATCCAGGTCCGCAAGGTCACCGAGATGACCGTGACCTTCGACCACCGCGTCACCGACGGCGCCACGGCCTCCGCGTTCCTCACGTTCGTGGCCGGCTGCCTGAACGACCCGACCGCGGCCCTGGCCGAGATCTGATCGGACCCCGCCTACGGGGGCGGGGCACCCTTCCAAGGCGGACGGGCCCGGGAGGCGACCTTCACCGGTCGCCTCCCGGGCCCGTCGTCGTGCCGGCGCAGTGGGACGAGGACGGCGAGGGCCGTCGCCGGAGGGCGGTGCCGTCGTCGGGAAGGGACGGGAGGGGATGCGGAGGGGCTCAGAAGGCGCGCGCGTACGGGCGCGGACGCCGGCGGGTGCGGCGGCGCTGCCAGCGGCGCTCATGGCGCAGCGACGTGACCAGCGCGGCCCAGGCGAGCGGGGCCGGGGTCACGCAGATGACCACGCCGGCGGTGAGGGCGATCGGGCCGGGGGAGGGGCCGGGGTCCGCCGTGGACACGGCCATGCCCAGCAGCACGGCCGAGGCGGTCACGCCCAGGATGCCGGCGGCCCACAGGACCACCTCGCAGGCGGTGGGGGAGGCCGCATGGCCGCGGTCGATCCCGTCCTCGCGCTGGACGAACGGGGCGGCGAGGAAGGCCCAGCCTGCGGCCACCGCGACGGCCGCGACCATGTCCGACGGGCGGTGCCAGGCCTCCAGGAACGCCGCGGAGGAGATCACCCCGGTCAGCACGGCGCCGACGAGCGCGGCGAGCGGACGCCAGCGCACGGGGGCGGTCAGCAGGAGGACCGCGGCGGCGGTGGCGGCCAGGGTCGTGTGCCCGGACGGCAGAGAGTTGCCCACCACATAGGGGACGCCGTTGTCGAAGTAGGGGCGCTCCAGGCCGTGCTTGAGGACCTGGGTGGTGACGTTCGCGCCGACCGCCGCGGCCACCACGGCCACGGCGGACTGCCAGCGGCGGCGGGACAGCTGCACTGCGACGCCCAGCGCCGCGCAGCCCAGGGCCACGTACGGGGCGTACGTGAGGGCGGTGGTGGCCGGGGACGGACCGAACGCGTCGCCGGGCGCCGGCTCCACGGCCTGGAACGCGCGGTACTCGAGGACCTGGCCGGTGCTCGATCTCACGAACGTCTGGAACACGGCGACCACCGCGAGGGCACACAGCAGCGCTCCGAGCAGCCACAGCCACCAGCGGGTGGGGCGGGGGCCGGCCGGAGCCGGGTGCGCGGACTCGAACGGGTCGGGGTGCATGTCTCCATCATGGCGGTCCCGCCTGGGAAACCCTGTGACGGAACACGCCACCTTCCCTTCACGGAATGCTCACCGGCCCGTCCCCTCACCTGGGGGCAGGGTTCGCCGGGGCGTGTGAGCCTGACGGCATGCAGCCCGCAGCCTCCGCCCCCGCCCCGTCCTCCGCCGCCCTCGCCGCCGCACGGGACGCCCTGGCCGTGCACGGGCCGGTCTTCCGCCAGGAGCCGATCGAGTGGGGCTCCGAAGAGCCGCTGGCCCCGGCGCTGGCCGCCTACTACCGCCAGGTGGGGCCGGGCTGGGTGGAGGTGGACACCCTGGGGCTTCCCTTCCTGTTCTTCCCGCTCGAGCGCCTCTGGGACGAGCAGGCCGGCTTCCGCTGGTCCCGCCGCACGGGGGCCCGCCTGGTCGACTGGAACGACGACTGGACCGTGGTCGCGCTCCAGGGCGGCGACCCGTTCATCCACGAGGCCTCCACCGGCGCGGTCCTCATGGCCGGCGAGGAGGGCTGGGAGGACCGCCTGGACGAGCCCGAGCCCGTGTTCCGGGACCTGGCCGAGATGACCCTGGCCCTGTGCACGGTGGGGCGTGTGTGGGCCGGTGCCGACGACCCGTTCACTGTGGACTGGCGGCTGACCGAGGAGGTGCTCGGCCAGGTGGTCGGCGCGCTCGAGGGCGTGCTGGGCTCGCACGGGCGCGCGGTGGCCGTGGCCCGGAGGCTCGGGTACCTCGCCGCGCGCTGACGGCCCCGGCGGTGTCCCGACGACGGCCGTCCGCCGTCCGCGTCCGGCTCGCCCGGGCCTGTGGCCGGGGGCGTTCCTAGACTGGGGAGCATGAGCGCCGACACCGTCCTGCCCCCGCTGCCCGGTGCCCCTGGGGGGCCGTCCCTGCCGAGCGTGGAGGAGCTGCTCGAGCATGCCGTGGCCGTGTCCCTGCCGATGACCGTGAGGTTCCGCGGGACCACCCGGCGGGAGGCGCTGCTGCTGCGCGGACCGGCCGGCTGGGCCGAGTTCTCGCCCTTCCCGGAGTACGGGGACGAGGAGTCCTCGCGCTGGCTGGCCGCGGCGGTCGAGGCAGGCTGGCTGGGCTGGCCGGAGCCGGTGCGGGACGCCGTGCCCGTGAACGCGACTGTCCCGGCGGTGGCCGCCGAGGACGTGGAACGCGTCCTGGCGAAGTACGGGGACGGCATCACCGCGGTGAAGGTGAAGGTCGCCGAGCACGGACCGGACGGGCGGCTCGTGGCCGGCTCCCGGGAGGAGGACCTGGCCCGCGTGCGTCGAGTCCGGGAGCTGCTGCCGCAGGCCGCCCTGCGCGTGGACGCCAACATGGGCTGGACGCACGAGCAGGCGGTGGACGTGCTCACCGAGCTCGAGGACGTGGGGCTGGAGTACGCCGAGCAGCCGGTGCCGGGGATCAAGCCGTTGGCCGCCGTGCGCCGGGAGCTGCGCGAGCGCGGGGTGCCCACCCGGATCGCCGCGGACGAGGCCGTGCGCAAGGAGGCCGACCCGCTCGCGGTGGCGCAGGCCGATGCGGCCGACCTGATCGTGGTGAAGGTGCAGCCGCTGGGCGGGGTGCGCCGGGCCGCGGCGATCGTAGAGGCCGCCGGCCTGGACGCCGTGGTTTCGAGCGCGTTGGACACCTCCGTCGGGTTGGCCGGGTCGGCGGCGCTCGCCGCGCACCTGCCCCGACTGCCCTTCGCCTGCGGGCTGGGCACCGGCGCCCTGTTCTCCCGGGACGTCTGCGACCCGGCCTGGACCCCGTCCGGCGGCATGCTGCCCGTCCCCGGCGTGAGCGCGCCCGAGCCGGACCCCGCCCTGCTCGAGGCCGTTCGCGCCGACGCGACGAGCCACGACCGGTGGGCCCGCCGCGTCCACGGCGCGCACGCCGTGCTCGCCGCGCAGCACTGAGGCGGGGCCGAGCGGTTCGGCCGCCCGGCCCCGATATCGCCGAGAAGTGCGAGGGACCGGCCCGCTCACTCCGGGATTACGGCATGTCATCGTGACGAAAAGTGGCGGTTCGCACACGTTCACCTGCCGGTCGTCCAGGCGTCAGCCCACCGTGACGTGGGCTGCGCACAGTGGCGGTGGGCGTCGCGCACGGGTACGGCAGCGGCCGCCGTCGTGAAGCCCCGACACTCCTCGCGGTCCGGACACGGGCCGTCCCCATGCACCGAAGGGAACGTCATGCTCAAGCGCCTCCTGCCGATGGCCGGCCACACCAGGGGCAACCGCTCCGCCGTCACCTGCGAGCTCAAGTGCGCCAACGCCTGCGCCAAGCCAGTCCCGAACCGCTCGGAGAACGAGACCTTCCGCGACGTCGCGGAGAGGGCCATCTCGCGCCGCATGGCCCTGGGCGGAGGCCTGGCCGCCGCCGTGGTCGTGGGTGCCTCCGTCGCCCGCCCCGAATCCGCCCAGGCGCTCGCCGTGGCCCCGGCCAACGGCTCCACCGGCGCCGGAACCCTGCCGTTCACCGCCATCAACCCGGTCTCCCGTGTGGTGGACCAGATGACGGTCCCGGCCGGCTACGACCACGGGGTCATCCTCCGCTGGGGCGACCCGCTCTTCGCCGACTCCCCGGAGTTCCAGATCGAGGCCCAGACCGCCGCCGCCCAGGCGAAGCAGTTCGGGTACAACTGCGACTTCCTCGCAGTCCAGGCCGACGACGAGACCGGCCTGACCGGCCTGCTGGTGTCCAACCACGAGTACACCAACGAGAACATCATGTTCTCCCCGGAGTTCATCGAGGCCAACCCGCAGGAGGTCGCCGACATCGGCCTGGCCGCCCACGGCCTCTCCGTGGTCGAGCTGCGCCGCGACTCCGTGGGCAGCAAGTGGGAGTACGTCCGCGGCGGCGCCCGCAACCGCCGCATCACCGGCATGACGGAGTTCACCGTGGACGGCCCGGCGGCCGGCCACGAGCTGCTCAAGACCGCGGAGGACCCCACCGGCACCAAGGTGCTCGGCACCCTCGGCAACTGCGCCGGCGGGTTCACCCCGTGGGGCACCGTGCTCTCCGGTGAGGAGAACTTCGACGGCTACTTCAACGGCCCGGTGACCAACAACGAGGCCCAGGAGCGCATCGGCTACGCCGACGAGCCGACCGCCCGCGGCTGGGAGAAGTTCCACCCGCGCTTCGACCTGCGCAACGAGGGCTACGTCAACGAGGGCAACCGCTTCGGCTGGATCGTGGAGATCGACCCCGAGGACCCGACCTCCACGCCGGTGAAGCACACCATGCTCGGCCGCTTCAAGCACGAGGCCGGCACCGCCGTCGTCGCGGACAACGGCAAGGTGGTCGTCTACTCCGGCGACGACCAGCGCCATGACTACCTGTACAAGTTCGTCTCCGCCGGCACCTACGTGGAGGGCGACAAGAAGCACAACATGGGCCTGCTCTCCGCCGGCACCCTGTACGTGGCGAAGTTCACCGGAGACTCCCCGGCAGCGCAGATCGACGGCAAGGGCACCCTCCCCTCCGACGGTCGCTTCGACGGCTGTGGCGAGTGGATCGCGCTGACCTCGGACACCGAGTCCTTCGTCCCCGGCTTCACCGTGGCCGAGGTGCTCATCAACACCCGCCTGGCCGCGGACAAGGTCGGTGCGACCAAGATGGACCGTCCGGAGGACGTGGAGACCAACCCGGTGAACGGCCGCGTCTACATGGCGCTGACCAACAACAAGGACCGCACCGAGGTGGACGAGGTCAACCCGGTGGTCGGCAACCGCGACGGCCACGTGGTGGAGATGGAGGAGGCCGGCGGAGACCACACCGCCACCTCCTTCGTGTGGAACATCCTGCTGCTGGCAGGCGACCCGCGCATGTCCTCCTCCGTGTACTTCCAGGGCTACCCGAAGGAGAAGGTCTCGCCGATCTCCTGCCCGGACAACCTCGCGTTCGACTCGCGCGGCAACCTGTGGATCTCCACCGACGGCGCCCCCGGCACCATCGGCTACGGCGACGCCCTCCACAAGGTCGTCCTGCAGGGCCCGGACCGTGGCCGCGTGGCCCAGTTCCTGTCCGTGCCGCGTGACGCCGAGACCTGCGGCCCGGTCATCCACGACCTGGACAACTCGGTGTTCGTCAATGTGCAGCACCCGGGCGAGGACGGCGAGTGGGGCGCGCACACGTCCCTGTGGCCCGACCACCTTCCGGCTAACGGGCCGATCCAGGTGGGGGACAAGGTCCGTGCTCCGCGCCCGTCCGTGGTGCAGGTGTGGCTGACCGAGGACCAGACCGCCTGGGAGCACCGTTCCGGCATGCACAAGAACGGCGCCTGGAACGACGACCGCCAGTTCACCGCCGACGACGCGGACTGCTGACGCCGCCGACCGCTGAGCGCTGACGACGCGGACCGCACGCCCTCGTCGCCGGCACCCACCGCCGAGGCCCGGACACACACAGGTGTCCGGGCCTCGGCCGTGCCCGTGCGGAGCCCGTTGCGTGCCGGTCTCGCCCCGCACTGCCCGGTCCGTCCGTCGGGGCGGACCGGCCTAGATGTTGTGGGTCATGAGGTTCTTGCCACGGGGTACGGGCTGAGATGAGACGAGTGGGCCTCTCCCGCAGGATGGAAGTTCCTACACAACCGACCTGCCAGAAGAGACCCGCTCATGACTCACGCTAACGCACCCCTGACCCCCACTGGCCGTCTCAGGATGGTCCACCGCCACCTGCACGACGGGATCCCGCAGGCACACGTGGCAGCCGAGTTCCGGGTGAGCCGGCCCACGGTGGCCACCTGGGTGGCCCGCTACAAGGCTCAGGGCGAGGCAGGACTTCAGGACCGGTCCAGCCGGCCGCACCGTTCACCTGACCGACTCGATCCGGTCCTGGTCGCCCAGATCCACGCCCTGCGGCGGGAGCGCAAGTGGTCCGCACGGCGCATCCATCACCACCTGGTCTCTCAAGGCCACCGGGTGTGTCTTCGTACTGTGGGGCGGTGGCTGCACCGGCTGGGCATCTCCCGGTTGCGAGACCTCGCGCCCACGGGTGAGGACCTGCGCCAACGACCCCAGAAGATCACCGCGAGAGGGCCGGGGCACATGGTGCACCTGGATGTGTAGAAGATCGGCCGCATCCCTGAAGGGGGCGGCTGGCGCACCCACGGCCGTGACTCCGAGGCCGCCCGTGCTTCCAAGCGTGGTGCAGGCCGGCGGGTCGGGTACACGTACCTGCACTCG